>BJHG01000011.1 GCA_014191975.1 Methylococcaceae bacterium
GTCTCATCCGATACTTGTTCTAATTCAGCCATCCCTTTGCGTATCGTTTTTGGATCAATATCAAAGAGCCTTGAAATATAATCAGTCCCTCCATGATTTAATTTCTCCGCTTCAATGGCGGCATATCGGCGTTTATCCTTTTCCGATAACGTGACAAAGAGACGTTGCATTTTTACTTCGATGTGCTTTTCATAACTGATCATTTGATAATTTGCCATGAGAAAAATTTAGGGGCTTATTATCTCATTTCAACTCATTAAATCGGGATATTATTTTTGACTGTATCCTAAGCTTTTTGTGATCCTGTAAAAATCTTCCGCTTGCTTTCACTCATTTGCCACTTCTATTTTTTCGACAGAGTATAGCTTAAACTATTGTCCGGATTTCAGGGTCCATTATACATCTCAATTCTCAAATATTATTTAATAAAAATATTTGAGGCGACAACTATCCTGATTCAGGGGGTTATCATGAGATCTTTTGTCATTTCAAATATGCCATTGATGGCTAAAGCCATAAACTTCTAAGCCCAAATTTCAGCTATTTGAAAAATCTGTAGGTGTGACTCAGTTAAGGTATTGCCCGCCTATATACGAAATATATTTAGTTAACATTTCAATAATTGACACTTCTAACGCTCTTTTTAAGTTATTGTGTGTTGTGTATGAGTTACGGTGTTTCCAAGATTGTCCACTGCTGGATATAGTCATATTGAGATTTTAACTCAATTATCTAGTCGTTAAGCAGAGTTAACTTGAGGTGTGTAATGACTGAGTCTATCCTAAAACGCAAACACGATACGCCGCCTGAATGTGTATTGGTTGCAGGGGCTTCTGGAGGAATTGGGCAGACGTTTTGCCTACAATTAGCGGAGCAATTTCCCTCAATTACACTGATTCGTTTAGCGCGAAATACTTCTAAATTGTTGCCGTTAACTGTGCCAACACAAGACATTACCTTCGATATTACCGATACCGTTAGCATTAGCAATGCCTTAAAAATTTTACCCGACAACGTAAATATTGATTGGGTATTTATCGCTACTGGGTGGTTACATGACGACATCTTGCACCCTGAAAAAACTTGGCGTAGCCTGGAAGTTAACCACCTATTACACGCCTACACTGTCAATGCTATCGGCCCTACATTATTGGTGAAGCAGTTGCTGGCAAAGCTAAACCCAGGGCATTCGACCACTATTGGTATTTTGTCCGCACGCATTGGTAGCATAAGCGATAATCAAATCGGAGGCTGGCATGCCTACCGTGCCAGTAAAGCTGCACTAAACATGCTGATCAAAAACTTTGCTATTGAGCTCACACGTATGAAACGTCCAACCATTGTGGTCGGATTACAGCCAGGTACGACGGATACCCCCTTGTCTAAACCTTTTAAACGCAATATGTCACCCACTCATTTACACACACCTGAATTTACCGCTCGCCATTTAATAAATGTAATGCAATGCTTAGTAGCAGAGGATTCTGGACAGTTGTTTGACTATGCCGGCTTTTGCTTTGCCCCTTGAGTAATTGCCATCCATTGCAGAGTCGTAGAGATTGTTATAACAAACGAATTATAATTCGAAGTAAAATCAGTGGCATATATTGATGAAAGTGGCTTTTCCCATGAAAGTACCCATTCGCATGGTTACGCAAAAATCAGGAAATGTTTGGCGCTTCTAAATGGATTATTGCTGACCGTTTCTTTGTTTGCTTTCATGGATAAACTTTTTTATTGTTCAACGGTTGATTTGATTGCTGTTGCCGAATCAGATTTTCTCGCTCAATAGCTCAATTTAAAATCGACATTCCTTTGATTTGTACAAAAACCATTTTGCCAATTTTTAGATTTAAAACAGCTACTGATTTCCGTGTAATATGCGCTAACAGCGGCTGACCACCTACTTTTAAGCACACAATACTTTGCCCATTTTTACCATCTGCAATATCTGCAATCGTCGCGGATAACACATTTAAAATGCTAGTAGCGCGAGGAAATTCCAACACGATACTGACATCACGCGCATAAATTTGCACCCGCAACGGTGTTCCAAAACTGCCTTCAATCGCAGGCAAACTTAACGAACCGCCTTCAAACAACACGCGCGTTAAATGAAAATCCGTTTCGTGCTCAACAATCGTTGTATTCCAAACTGTTATCGCGTCGTGGTCTTGTGAAAGTGGTAAATCCAAGCGGCTCAATGTTTTCGACAATAATCCCGAGGCTAATACTTTCCCAGCGTCCATAACCACCAAAGAATCCGCCAATTGAGCCAATTCTTGTTGGGAATGGGTGACATACAAAATAGGGATATTTAATTCGTTATTCAAGCGACTTAAAAATGGCAAAATTTCTTGTTTTCGTTTTGCATCCAACGAGGCAAGTGGCTCGTCCATTAACAGGATTTCTGGATTTAAAACCAACGCTCGCGCAATCGCCACACGCTGTTTTTCACCACCTGATAAACAATCTGGCATCCTTTCCAGCAAATGTTGAATTCCTAACAAATCCAAAATATGATTAATTTTTGGCTTGTCGAAACGCGTTTTAATGCGTTTCAAACCGTAATTCAAATTTTCAGCAACCGTTAAATGCGAAAATAAATTGGCATCCTGAAACACATAACCGAGTGGACGCTTATACGTTGGCAAAAATATACCGCCATCGCTATCTTGCCAAACATTACCGTTAATTTCTAAATAACCTTGTTGGGCTTGCTCTAAACCTGCAATACAACGTAATAACGTGGTTTTACCGCTACCAGAATGCCCAAATAAAACGGTAATTCCAGAATTCGGCAAACTTAAATTCACCGACAATTGAAATTCCCCATAATCGAGTTTGAAACGAGCGGTAATCGAATTGTTCATTTAACTCGGGGCGTGATTTTTAAATCGGTGTAAAGAATCAACAATACAGTGAACGAAAACCCTAATAATCCGCCTGCAAGCCAATGCGCTTGAGTGTATTCCAAGGCTTCAACGTGGTTATAAATTTGTACGGAAACGACACGGGTTTTGTCAGGAATGTTGCCGCCGACCATTAAAACGACACCGAATTCACCAATGGTATGCGCGAAACCTAAAATTGTGGCGGTTAAAAATCCTGATTTTGACAACGGCAAAACGACGCTAAAAAACGTATCGATTGGACTAGCTCGTAATGTAGCCGCAGCTTCTAAGGATTGTTCGCCAATGTTTGAAAAAGCGGTTTGCAATGGTTGCACCACAAATGGTATCGAATATAAAACCGATGCTACGACCAAACCTGCGAATGTAAATGGCAATGCACCTATTCCTAACCACGTTGTAAATTCGCCCACAATGCCGTTTTTCCCCAACAGAATTAGCAAATAAAATCCTAAAACAGTAGGCGGTAAAACGAGCGGTAATGCCACGAAAGTGTTGATAATTCCACGCCATTTTGAACGGGTTCGTGCCAACCACCACGCCAATGGCGTGCCGAATAACAACATAAAAATCGTGGCGAGGCTGGCGACTTTTAACGTGAGCAATAGCGCTTCAATATCAGCGGGAGAAAACATAAATCCTTACCGTGTGGGCAAACCAAAACCGTATTTCTTGATAATCGCTAAAGCAGGTGGTGATTTGATGAAATCAATCAGTGCAATTGTGGCGGGATTATTTTCACCTTTTTTGAGTAGTACTGCCGTTTGATTAAACGGACTATGTAAATTTTCAGGCACAAGCCAACCCGAACCACTACCGATTTTTCCCGTTTGTGTATCAATCACTTGTGCAAAGGCAATAAAACCTAATTCTGCATTGCCTGTTGTGACAAATTGAAACGTTTGCGCGATATTTTCGCCTTGTACAAACAGCGGTTCTATTTTTTCAAATACGTTTAATTTTTTCATAACTTCCACTGCAAAAATGCCGTAAGGTGCATGGCTAGGGTCAGCAATCGCTAAATGTTTAAACGTACCGTTTTTTAAAATATCGCCTTTGTCGTCTACAAAATTCGATGTTTGCGACCACAAAACTAATTTTCCAATCGCAAACGTGAAATGACTATTTTCAACAGCAAAACCTAACTTTTCCAGTTCAAGTGGATATTGTTCACTTGCCGCAAAATACAATTCAAACGGAGCATCATTTTGAATTTGTGCAAACGCTTTGCCAGATGAACCGAACGATAATTTAGCCGTGTGACTTGTCGCCTTTTCAAATTCTGCGGCAATTTCTGTCATCGGTTTTATAAAATCAGATGCGACCGCCACGAGCGTTGTGTCGGCGTAACTAAGTGAAGCAATTAAAAATAAACCTGCTAAAAATAACAGCTTCCCTGTTTTAAAAATCATCGGATGTAATCTCCACGCAATTTAGCCGCTTGCTTAATAATATTTTCAACAACCGACGAATCCGCCAATGTTGAAATATCGCCTAAATTATCAAGCTCATTGGCGGCAATTTTTCGCAAAATTCGGCGCATAATTTTCCCCGAGCGTGTTTTAGGTAAATTTGGCGACCATTGAATAATATCAATTGTCGCAATCGCGCCAATTTCATTGCGAACCAACGCCACCAACTCTTTTTTTATTTGGCTGGATGGTTCTGTGTCGTATTTTAACGAAACAAAAGCATAAATTCCTTGCCCTTTTATCGCGTGCGGATAACCCACCACAGCAGATTCGGCAACGTGCTCGTGTAAATCAAGCGCGTCTTCAATTTCAGCCGTTCCCATTCGATGCCCCGAAACGTTTAACACATCATCGACGCGCCCCGTAATCCAGAAATAACCATCTTCATCACGTCGCGCACCATCACCTGTAAAATAATAATTCGGGTAAAGTTTGAAATAAGTATCAATAAAACGTTGATGGTCGCCATAAATCGTTCGCGCCATTCCAGGCGTGGGAAATTGAATCGCTAAAACGCCTTCGGCTGCACCGTGTTGAATGTGTCCGTCGTGATCTAAAATCACAGGTTGTACCCCAAAAAACGGTAGCGTTGCTGAACCGGGTTTTAAATTCATCGCACCAACTAACGGCGTGATTAAAATGCCACCTGTTTCTGTTTGCCACCAAGTATCTACAATCGGGCATTCATTATGTCCAACAACGTGGTAATACCATTCCCACGCTTCCGAATTTATCGGTTCACCGACACTGCCTAAAATTCGTAAACTCGTTCGCTTCGCTTGCATAACAAATTCACCGCCAACTGCCATCAACGCGCGAATCGCAGTTGGTGCGGTGTAAAAGATATTCACTTGATGTTTATCAATCACTTCCCAAAAACGTGAAGCGGTCGGATACATTGGTACGCCTTCAAACATCAGTGTAGTTGCGCCGTTGCAAAGTGGCGCATAAATTACATACGAATGCCCAGTAATCCAACCCACATCCGCCGTACACCAGTAAATATCACCTTCTTGATAATCAAAAACTATCTTGTGTGTCATCGCGGCATAAAGTAAATAACCACCCGTGGTGTGCAAAACGCCTTTCGGTTTGCCGGTTGAGCCTGACGTGTACAAAATAAACAGTGGATCTTCCGCATCCATCCATTCAGGTTCACAAATATCTGACGCCCTCGACATTTCTTTATGAAACCAAAAATCACGCTCTTCATTCCAGACAATTTGATTTGCGGTATTTTTTACAACGAGAACGGTTTTCACATTTGGGCAATTTTCGAGAGCTTTATCGACGGTCGATTTTATTGGAATAATTTTACCGCCACGATAACCTTCATCCGCACAAATGACATAACGACAACCACAATCTAAAATCCGTTCTTTTAATGATTCAGCGGAAAAACCTCCAAATACAACAGAATGTACCGCGCCAATTCTGGTACAAGCCAGCATTACTAACGACACCTCCAAAATCATTGGCATATAAATACAAATACGATCGCCTTTTTGAACACCATGGTTTTTTAATACGTTTGCAAATTTACATACCTGTTCATGCAATTGTGCGTAAGTGAGTTTTTTAGAATGCTCAGGATTGTCACCTTCCCAAATAATCGCGATTTGATTAGCACGGGCTTCAATATGGCGGTCTAAGCAATTCACACTAACATTAAGTTTTCCACCTTCAAACCAACGAATTTTTGCCGTTGAAAAATCATAATCTAAAACGGTGTGCCAAGATGTATGCCACTCTAAGAATTTCTCAGCTTGCTCCGTCCAAAATTTTTCTGGGTGTTGAATCGATTGCTGATAAAGGAAGTGATACTTTTCGGCGTTGATTTGTGCATATTCGGCAATTTTAGGTTTAATGCCATAAATTTTTTGCTCTGACATGAAAAATCCTCTGGTTTAGATTTAATGGGGGATTTTAACGTAAATTTCCTGAAATTAACTTCATTTTTCAGGTGCCTGTTTTTGGCTTAGTTTTAATTTATTAATGCCAATTTAGCGCGTCAAACCTTGCTGATTAAAAGTCGCTATGTCATTATTGGGCTTTTTTTAACCCTCAAACTATAAGAGAGAAAATCATGGCTGGTCGTAACCACCTTTATATCCCAGGTCCCACCAATGTGCCGAACGAAATTTTAAACGCAATGCACGTTCCTATGGAAGATCACCGTTCACCAGCATTTCCAAAATTGTTCGCACCATTGCTAGAAGATTTAAAAAAAGTTTTCGGTACAACGACAGGGCAAGCGTTCATTTTCCCAGCTACAGGCACAGCGGGTTGGGAAGTTGCTTTCACGAACGTATTAAATCAAGGCGATAAAGTTTTGATTTACCGTTTTGGACAATTCTCACATTTGTGGGCGAACATGGCGACACGTTTAGGTTTTCAAGTCGAATTGCACGAAGAACCTTGGGGTATGGGTGTTCCACTCGATAAATTAGAAGCACGTTTAAAAGAAGATACGGCTCACGAAATCAAAGCAGTTTTAATTACGCATAACGAAACCTCAACGGGCGTAACATCTGATATTGCAGGCGTTCGTAAAGCGATGGATGCGGCAAATCACCCTGCGTTCATGTTTGTTGACGGTGTAAGTTCGGTTGCTAGCATTGAATTCAAAATGGATGAATGGGGCGTTGATGCAATTATCAGTGGCTCACAAAAAGGTTTCATGTTACCAGCGGGCGGTGCGTTTTTGGGTTTCAGTGCAAAAGCCTTGAAAGCAGCAGAAACGTCAACTTTCCCACGTTGTTTCTTGGATTTGAAAGACCAAATTACCAACAATGCGACTGGTTACACACCATACACACCAAATTTACCTTTGTTGTACGGCTTGCGTAAATCGTTAGATTTATTGTTTGCGGAAGGTTTGGATAATGTTTATGTACGTCATTTCCGTTTGGGCGAAGGTGTTCGTCGTGCGATTGCGGCGTGGGGATTAACAACTTGCGCTCAAGAGGGTTTTTATTCAAACACAGTCACAGCAATCGTTGTACCTACGGATAAAGATGCGCGCGAAGTGATTGGCGTGGCATTTAATCGCTACAACATTTCGTTTGGTGGTGGTTTGTCAGAAGTTATGGGCAAAGTGTTCCGTATTGGTCACATGGGTGATATGAACGACGTGTCAATGCTCGGCGCAATCGCTGGTGCAGAAATGGCAATGTTAGATTGTGGTTTCGACATTAAAGCAGGTAGCGGGGTTGCTGCGGCGATTGAATATTATCGTTCGACAGCGGCGAAGTAAGTTTCCAATTATTTTTTCCTTAATGGATAAAATATTCGCTCATTATAAAATAATGCAATCTTAAAGTTTAATGGCAAACTTATGTAGCTTCTTTGTACGTTTGTAAATAAAAAATCGCCTTTAACGTATGTTTAAAGGCGATTTTTCTACCCATTATCGCTAAGCGTAAATCTAACTAATCGCTATAAACTTATCAGTAGAATTCATCACTGCTTCAATATCCACAATCGTTTTCGGCACACCATTTGTCAAAACTTCGTGCCCTTCTTTTGTGACTAAAATATCGTCTTCAATGCGAATTCCGATACCGCGCCACTGTTTATCAATGGTTTTACAGTTTTCTGGGATATACAAACCTGGTTCGATGGTCAAAACCATTCCTGCCTGTAATTTACGCCATTCTTGGTTGATTTTGTAATCACCTACATCATGAACATCCATTCCCAACCAATGCCCAATGCGGTGCATGTAAAACTGTTTATATTTTTCGGCTTTAATAAGCTTTTTAACATTGCCTTTTAATAAACCTAATTTCACTAAACCTTTTGTTATGACTTCAACCGACACTTCATGCGCGGCATTCCAAGGAATACCCGGTTTAATTTGTTCAATTGCTGCAAGTTGTGCGTCTAAAACCAATTGATATAATTGTGCTTGTGGTTCAGTGAATTTTCCAGAAACAGGAAATGTTCGCGTAATATCAGCAGCGTAATGATTGCACTCTGCGCCCGCATCGATGAGCAATAAATCACCATTTTTTAATTGGTCTTTATTTTCGGTGTAATGAAGTGTGCAAGCATTTTTCCCACAGGCAACAATCGATGGATAAGCAACGGCTCGCAAACCCGATTGCATAAAATGATGAACAATATCAGCTTCAATTTGATATTCAAAACGTTCAGCACGGCAAAATTGCATCGCTTTAACGTGCGCTTGTGCAGAAATTTCTGCAGCGTGACGCATTAATTTTAATTCAGCTGGACTTTTAAATAACCGCATTTCATGCAAAATCGGTTCAATTGATGCCAATTCAGCAGGCGCAACCACACCGAGTCGTGATTGCATGCGAATACGTGTAATCAAACCAATTAAGTCCCGATGTGACCTAATATCCCGACCCATTGGATAGAAAACCTTTACTTTATTTTCGAGCATTCCCGACAAAATATCATCCACATCATCAATCGGAAACGAATCGTCTGCGGCATAATGTTTCGTTGCACCTTCTAAACCGGAATGTGCGCCTTCCCAAAGGGCTTTTTTCTCATCAAATTCGCGGCAAAATAAAATATATTCACCTTGTTCACGACCTGGAATAAAAACCGCTAACGCATCAGGTTCGTTAAAACCCGTCAGATAATAAAAATCACTGTCTTGGCGAAACGGATAATCAACATCTCGATTGCGAGTATGAACGCTTGCGCTGCCAATTAAAGCAATATTACCTTTCCCTATACGCTGCATAAACTGTTTACGGCGTTTTTTGAATTCACTTTGTTTCATCATAGTTTCGTAAAAATATTAAATTAAACATTAAATCTAAAATGGACCACATCACCATCTTTCACAACGTAATCTTTGCCTTCTAAACGCCATTTTCCCGCATCTTTGGCGCCTTGTTCACCTTTATAGGTCACAAAATCTTGATACGAAATGACTTCTGCTCGAATAAAACCGCGTTCAAAATCGCTGTGAATCACGCCCGCTGCTTGTGGTGCAGTTGCTCCCACTGAAATTGTCCACGCCCGAACTTCTTTTACGCCAGCGGTGAAATACGTTTGTAATTGCAATAATTCATAACCCGCACGAATTACACGATCTAGGCCTGCTTCTTTCATGCCTAAATCGTCTAGGAATTCTTTCTTTTCATCTTCTTCTAACTGCGAAATTTCCGCTTCAATAGCGGCACAAATTGGCACAACTGTCGCGCCTTCTTTTGCTGCAAAAGCACGCACTTTTTCGAGTAACGGATTATTTTCAAAACCATCATCTTGTACATTTGCAATATACATAGTGGGCTTCATCGTGATTAAACATAAGTCTTTGACTAATGCTTTTTCTTCATCATCTAAACCGAGTGTACGCGCAGGTTCACCCGCATCCAATTGTTTAAAGATTTTTTCTAAAACGTCTTTTTTAATTTGTTCTTCTTTGTTGCCAGTTCGTGCTATTTTAGTCGATTTAAGCAACGCTTTTTCAACAGAAGCCATGTCTGCCAACGCCAATTCGGTGTTAATGACTTCAATGTCAGAAAGTGGGTCGATTTTACCTGCAACGTGAACAACATTGTCGTCTTCAAAACAACGTACAACATGAGCAATCGCATCATTTTCACGGATATTGGCTAAAAATTTATTACCCAAACCTTCCCCTTTTGACGCGCCAGAAACTAAACCTGCAATGTCCACAAATTCAATTGTAGTCGGCAAAACACGTTCCGGGTTCACAATTTCTGACAGTGCATCGAGACGTTTATCTGTTACAGGCACAACGCCAACATTTGGATCAATCGTGCAAAAAGGGTAGTTTTCTGCGGCGATTTTTGCCTTCGTTAGAGCGTTAAATAAAGTTGATTTCCCAACATTCGGTAAGCCTACAATTCCACAATACAATGCCATAACACTCTCTGATTTTTGGTTTAAAAATGATTAGTTGTAAATTATACAAGCTAACCTGGGATTGAACGGGAGAATTTAAGATTTAACACACGTCGCAAAATAGTTTCGTTTTCTTTAATATAGCGTTTAAAGCACATTTTTTTTTAAAACATAGGAGAAGAAATGCACATTTTAATCAGTAATGACGATGGTTATTTAGCGGAAGGCATTGGAGCATTAGCTAAAGCGTTAAGCGATTACGCGACCATTTCAGTTGTTGCTCCCGATAGAAATCGTAGCGCGGCAAGTAATTCGCTTACGTTAGATATGCCATTACGCGCCACATTAGCGCATAACGGATTTACAAAAGTTGATGGAACACCAACGGATTGTGTGCATTTAGCGATTACAGGATTACTCGAAACAGAACCTGATATGGTTTTTGCTGGCATAAATCACGGGGCAAATTTAGGAGATGATGTTTTATATTCTGGAACCGTTGCTGCCGCAACAGAAGGACGTTTTTTAGGTTTGCCCGCAGTGGCAATTTCATTAGTTGGCGATCACCCAGCCCATTTTGAAACTGCCGCGCAAGTTGCCGTCATTTTATTTAAACAAATTCTTAAAAAACCGTTACCTGAAAATACAATTCTGAACGTCAATGTGCCAGATTTACCATTTTCAGAATTAAAAGGTTTTAAGGCTTGTCGTTTAGGACAACGTCATAAATCGGAACCCATTATAAAAAGTGAAGATCAACGCGGGCGACGAATTTATTGGGTTGGCGCGGCTGGAGAAGAGCAAGATGCAGGTGAAGGCACCGATTTTCATGCCATCAATAACGGCTATGTTTCTATCACCCCATTACAACTCGATTTAACCTGGCACGAACGCATCACAAATTTAGAAACATGGTTACCTGAGTGTATTGAATTATGACATTGCGACATTTACAAGGTAGCGGAATGACTTCGCAACGTACTCGCGATCGCATGACGAAACGTTTAATTGAGCAAGGTATTACCGATAATCGTGTTTTAAATGTGATACAAAAAACACCCCGTCATATTTTTGTGGACGAAGCGTTAGCTAGTCGCGCTTATGAAGATACGGCGTTGCCGATTGGTTACAATCAAACCATTTCACAGCCTTATATCGTGGCACGGATGACAGAATTACTACTCGAAAACAAAGAATCACTTGGTAAAGTATTAGAAATCGGTACGGGTTGTGGCTACCAGACAGCAATTTTGGCGCAATTAGTGGATGAAGTGTATTCAGTCGAACGTATTTTACCGTTACAGAAAAAAGCTATCGCACACACCGAATTATTAAAACTCAAAAATATTCGATATTCTTACAATGACGGCGGATGGGGTTGGGAAGACATTGCACCATTTGACGGAATTCTCGTTGCGGCAGCCCCGAATGAAATACCTGAGGCCTTATTGCAACAACTTGCAATTGGCGGTGTAATGATTATTCCCGTTGGCGAACAAGGCAGTGAGCAATTCTTACACCGCGTCACTCGCACCGAAAACACCTTTCAAATCGAAGCACTAGATTCTGTGATTTTTGTTCCTTTTTTAGCAGGCAAAGAATAATGTTTCAAAAACTTTATAACAAAACATTGGGTTGGTCACGTCATAAGCATGCTGAAAAATATCTTAGTTTTGTTAGTTTTGCAGATTCATCATTTTTCCCAATTACGCCACTTGTGATGCTTGTGCCGATGGCTTTAGCGGAAAGCGAAAAAGCCTTTCGTTTCGCTTTTTTGACCACTATTTTTTCAGCATTTGGCGCGATTTTAGGTTATAGCATTGGCTATTTTTTATTTGAAGCTATTTCACCGTGGCTGCAAACGACGCATTATTGGAATGATTATTTATCCGCAACAATCGAAGTGGAAAAATGGGGGATTTGGGCGGTTTTAATTGGCGGTTTTTTACCAATTCCGTATAAAATTTTTACGATTACGGCTGGCTCATTGAATATGGCATTATTGCCATTTTTAGCTGTTTCAACATTTGGACGCGGAACACGATTTTTTATCGTAGCGTTTTTACTCAAATTTGGTGGCAAAAAACTTGACGACAAATTAAATCATAACATCAACAAAATTGGTTGGTTCGGCGTGGTGGCAATCCTTATTGGCGGCACATTGTATTATTTTCTAAAATACTCACAAAGTTAAAAACGTTATGAATAACATTTACTCACTCGCCGTTGAAGGCGTTCAAAAATTGATTCCTTACAAAGCAGGCAAACCGATTGAAGAATTGGAACGCGAATTGGGAGTTTCTAACATTGTCAAACTCGCATCAAACGAAAATCCGTTGGGAATCGGTGAAAAAGCACGAACAGCGATTCAAAGTGCAATTGCCGATTTGGCGTTATATCCTGACGGCAGCGGATTTAATTTGAAAACCGCATTAGCAAAAAAATACAGTGTTTCAACTGAGCAAATTACGCTTGGAAACGGTTCAAATGAAATTTTAGAATTGGTCGCGCGAGCATTTGTAGCGCCTGAAAATGAAGTGATTTTTTCGCAGTACGCTTTTGCAGTTTATCCAATTGTCACACAGGCAGTTGGTGCAAAAGCAGTTGTCACACCTGCCATAAATTATGGTCATGATTTAAACGAAATGTTGGTACGTGTCACAACGAAAACACGTGTTGTCTTTATCGCCAATCCGAATAATCCGACTGGCACATTGCTTAAACAAGAAGCAATTCAACACTTTATAAATCTTTTGCCCGAGCATGTTATTTGTGTTTTAGACGAAGCTTATTTTGAATTTGTCAGCCAAAATGAAGCAATTGATTCAGTTTCATGGTTACAAAAATTTCCTAATTTAATTATTACGCGCACGTTTTCAAAAGCCTATGGTTTAGCTGGTTTACGCGTTGGTTATAGCTTATCTAGTGTTGCGATTGCCGATTTATTAAACCGTATTCGCCAACCATTCAACAATAATTCACTTGCGTTAGTGGCGGCTGAAGCCGCTTTAAATGATGTTAAACACGTTCGAGAAACGATTGACAATAATCTGGCAGGTATGAAGCAACTTACAGAAGGTTTTGAGGCGTTGGCGTTATCATGGATTCCATCAGCAGGAAATTTTGTTTCTGTCGATTTAAAGCAAGACGGAATGCCAATTTATGAAGCGTTGTTACAAAAAGGCGTTATTGTACGTCCTGTTGGAGTTTACCAAATGCCAAGCTTTCTACGAATCAGCATCGGAACACATGCTGAAAATACAAAATTTTTAACGGCGTTTAAGGACGTTTTAACGCATGTTTAACAAATTATGTGTGATTGGTGTGGGATTAATTGGTGGTTCAATTGCAACAGCCGCTCGTGCTAACGGATTAGCACAAACTATTGTCGGTTTTGGGCGACTCGATGATATTGAAAACTTACAGCTCGCCAAAGAATTAAACGTTATTGATGAATTTTATACAGATATTGAAACAGCAATTGTAGACGCAGATTTTGTGATAATCGCCACACCAGTGGCGGCAACTGAAAATGTATTGAAATTATTAAAATCGTTTTGGAAAACAAACACAATCTACAGTGATGTTGGAAGTACAAAAGGAAATGTGATTGAGGCGGCACAAAAAGTTTTTGATTGCGTGCCACCAAATTTCATTCCTGCCCATCCAATTGCTGGTGCAGAAAATAGCGGAGTTTCAGCGGCTTTAGTCGATTTATTTGTGAACAAACGCTTGATTTTAACACCCGTTGAAAACACCAGTAGTGAAGCGTTACAAAAAACGCAGCAGTTTTGGGAGAAAATAGGGGCGTTGGTATCAATAATGGATGTTCATCAACACGATAAGATCTTAGCCGCAACGAGCCATTTACCCCATATTCTGGCATTTTCACTGGTTGATATGCTCGGACAACGTGACGAACAAGAAGCTATTTTTAAATATGCTGCGGGTGGTTTTCGAGATTTTACAAGAATTGCCTCGAGTGATCCGACAATGTGGACGGCGATTTGTGAAGCAAATAAAATTGAAATTTTGCAGTTACTCGAGCAATTCAAAGCGGAATTAACAACAGTTCAAAACTTAATTGAAACGGATGACTACACGAAACTTTTTGAATTGTTTAGCTATGCAAAAATGGCGAGGGAACGTTTTCTGAATCAAATTTAGACATGCTGCATTTAGTACGCGGATTCTTACCAAAAATAATAAGGCATAAAAAAAGCGAGATTGATTGCCAGTCTCGCTTCTAATTTTACAATCTTACAACGTCTTTATTATTTTGCAGAACGTACGTTTGTTGCGGTCAAGCCTTTTGGACCTTTTTCTACATCATACGAAACAGTTTCGCCTTCGTTTAACGTTTTGAAACCGTCACCTTGGATAACTGAGTGATGAACGAAAACATCTTCGCCGCCATCAGTTGGTGCTATAAAACCAAAACCTTTTGTGTTGTTAAACCACTTAACGGTACCTGTTGCCATTTTGAAACTCCTAAACTAAAAAAATACGGTTACACAGAACTACAACATTGATAACCAGACAACCTACAACATAGGAATCTCTTAACTCAACAGATGCTTTCTGACGCAACATATTGTAGCTGTTTTTTTGGAATTTGAGTTTTTTTTCTTTGAATCGTAAAAATGGATGGGGTATGTAGAATCTAAACATTGACGCAACTAAGTTATAAAAATATAATCAGCAGCTTTATATTTACAGATTAAATAGTTAGGAGTTCACGCAATGTATGCGGTAATCGAAACAGGCGGTAAACAATACCGTGTAGAAAATGGTACTTACTTAAAAGTAGAAAAATTAGAACTTGGTGAAGGCGATAACATCGTATTTGACAAAGTATTAATGATTGAAGAAGAAGGCGATGTAAAAGTTGGCTTGCCTTTCATTATTGGCGGCAAAGTTACTGCGACTGTGTTGTCACAAGGTAGACACAAAAAAATAAAAATTGTGAAATTTAGAAGACGTAAACACCATATGAAAACGATGGGGCACCGTCAATACTATACTGAAATCCAGATCACTGGCATTTCTGCTTAAAACGAGGAGTTTAAAAAATGGCTCATAAAAAAGCTGGCGGTAGTACCCGCAACGGTCGTGATTCCCAATCAAAACGCTTAGGTGTTAAACGTTATGGTAGCGAAACAGTTACCGCAGGTAGTATTATCGTTCGTCAACGCGGCACACATTTTCACGCTGGCACAAACGTTGGTATTGGAAAAGATCACACTTTGTTTGCTAAAGCAGACGGCGTAGTGCTTTTTAAAGTACAAGGTCCTAAAAACCGCAAGTTTGTTAGTATCATAACAGCGGCATAAATAATCGCTCGCCTTCGTGGCAAGCGGCAACGACTGAAAAAGCTCCGCCGAATGGTTGGGGCTTTTTTTGTTTATATCAGTTTGATTTGAGTAAAGTATGAAATTTGTTGATGAGGCACAAGTACGCGTAGAAGCTGGGGATGGTGGAAATGGAACAATCGGTTTTCGCCGTGAAAAATTTATTCCGCTCGGTGGTCCAGATGGTGGCGATGGGGGCAATGGGGGCTGTGTTTATTTAGTCGGAATGGAAAACATGAACACGTTGGTCGATTTTCGTTACCAATCTGTTTATCGTGCCCAACGTGGTCAAAACGGTATGGCACGAAATTGTACAGGTAGAAAAGGCGATGATGCCTACATTTTTGTACCACTTGGTACAAGAGTTTCCGATTCTGAAACGAATGAAATTTTAGGTGAATTAGTCAAGGAAGGCGAAACATTATTAGTCGCACAAGGCGGATTTCACGGCTTAGGTAACACGCGATTTAAAAGTAGTATCAATCGTGCGCCGCAAATTGCCAGTAAAGGCAGCGACGGCGAGCATCGTTTATTAAATTTAGAACTGACATTGATTGCGGACGTTGGTTTATTAGGAATGCCAAATGCGGGTAAATCCAGTTTAATTCGTTCCGTTTCGTCTGCGACACCTAAAGTTGCTGATTATCCATTTACAACGCTTTACCCGAATTTAGGTGTGGTTCGTATTGACGAATTACGCAGTTTTGTAATTGCCGATATTCCTGGTGTAATCGAAGGTGCGGCAGAAGGCGCGGGACTAGGATTGCAATTCCTGAAACATTTAGACCGAACAGGGCTTTTGCTACATTTAGTCGATATTGAACCGTATGAAAGTAGTGAATCTCCTATTTCTGCGGCTAAAAAAATAATCGCTGAAGTTGAAAAATGGAGTGACAATTTAGCCAATAAGCCACGTTGGTTGGTACTGAATAAAGTTGATAGAGTGCTAGATGAAGAACTTGACGCGCACTGTCAAGAAATTATCGACGCGCTAAATTGGACGGCTCCCGTGTTCAAAATTGCGGCAATTAACGGACAAGGCACACGCGAGTTGATGTTTGCGATTATGGAATTTTTAGAAGCGCAGCGGCAAATGGTGAAAGATGAACAAGCGTAAGAACTTTAAAAACGCAAAACGCATTGTCGTAAAAATCGGTAGCTCACTTTTAACTAAAGGTGGTAAAGGATTAGATAAAGTCGCGATTGCCGATTGGGTTAAACAAATGTCAACTTTACGCAAACAAGGGGTGGACGTGATTTTAGTGTCGTCAGGTTCGGTTGCGGAAGGCGTTTGGCGATTGGGCTTGAAAACACGCCCAACAGTATTACATGAATTACAAGCTGCCGCTGCTGTCGGACAAATGGGATTAGTTCGTGTATTCGACGACACTTTTCAACAGTATGATTTGCACGCGTCGCAAATTCTGCTAACACATGATGATTTATCGAATCGTCAGCGTTATTTGAATGCACGAAGCACGCTTTTAACACTGTTGAATTTTGGCGTTGTGCCTGTGATTAATGAAAATGATACAGTGGCGACAGAGGAAATTCGTTTTGGCGATAACGACACATTAGCGGCATTAGTTGCCAATTTAGTCGAAGCTGATTTGTTGATTATCCTCACCGATCAACAAGGTTTATTTACCTCCGATCCTAGCGTAAATCCTGATGCAACGTTAATTTCAGAAATCAATGTTAATGATGACCGTTTAGAAAGTATGGCAGGTGAGAGTCGTAGCGGTTTGGGGCGTGGTGGAATGTCTACCAAAGTTCGAGCGGCAAGACTTGCGGCACGTTCTGGCGCGGCAACGGTTGTCGCCGCAGGTGCAACAGAAAATGTGATTAACGCGGTTTTAAATGGTGAAGAACTCGGTACCCATTTCTTACCAAATCTCGAACCGCTTGCGGCTAGAAAACAATGGCTTGCAGGTCAATTGCAAGTTAAAGGGCAATTAATTTTGGATGATGGTGCCGTCAAAATGCTGAAAAATAATGGCAAAAGTTTATTGGCTGTCGGCGTGAAATGGGCGACAGGGAAATTTGAACGCGGTGAATTAGTTTCGTGTTTAGATTTGAATGGCATTGAAATCGCACGTGGTTTGGTCAATTATGGAAGCGAAGAAACCCAAAAAATTGCAGGAAAAAGCAGTGCTGAGTTTGAAAAATTATTGGGTTACGCCGATGATTTTGAGCTAATTCACCGCGATAATTTAGTTTTAATTTAACGAATGAGTATTGATTTAGCGTTTGAACAATTCGGGGATTTTAAAAATCCGCCGCTCATTATTTTGCACGGTTTTTTTGCTTCGTCACGAAATTGGCGAGCGTGTGCGGAGGAATTAGCGGTCGATTTTTGCATTTATGTTTTAGATGCCAGAAATCATGGCACGTCACCACATTCAAAAATTATGAATTATGAAACAATGGCAGCAGATGTGGTGCATTTCATCAGGCTAAAAGAAATTTCTTGTGTGTCGATTATTGGACACAGTATGGGGGGGAAAACGGCGATGTGGCTCACATTGAATTATCCAAATTTAGTGCAAAATTTAATTGTGGTCGATATTGCACCTATTGATTATAAGCACAGCTTTTATCCCTTAATTAATGCCATGAAAAGTTTGCCTCTGGCAGAATTAAAAAATCGAAAACAAGCCGAATTATTACTTTCAGATAGTATTCCTGAATTAAACTATCGACAATTTCTGCTCCAAAATCTGGTATTACAAAGCGGAAGTTACTACAAATGGCGCATTGATTTAGATATTTTTCAAGATAACGCAGCGAATATTTTAATTTTTCCAAATATCGAGAATGTACCTGTATTTTTCGGCAGAACATTATTTTTAGCCGGTGAAAATTCAAAATATATCAAAGAAAACAGTACTGAAAATTTATTTCCATTCTCAAAAATCCAAATTATTCCTGACTCCGATCATTGGATTCATGCTCAACAACCACAAGCTTTTTTAAATGCAGTAAGGGATTTTCTGTTATGAGAAAATCTTTTATCACACTCTTAGTTGCTCAATTTCTTTCTGCATTCGCAGATAATGCGATTTTATTTACTATTATTGCTCTAGTTATACAAGTCGAAAATCCTGCCAATTGGTACGTTCCCGCGTTGCAAAGTTCATTTTTGATTGCTTTCGTTTTACTTGCACCTTGGGCTGGAACATTTGCAGATAAATTTCCCAAAGCGTGTGTTTTAATTGTGGCAAATTTATTGAAAGCGTGCGGCGTAGGATTGCTATTTCTAAATGTTGAACCACTTATTGCGTATGCAATTGTAGGAAGTGGCGCAGCAATTTATAGTCCAGCAAAATACGGGATTTTACCCGAATTGGTAAAGCATGACGACTTAGTTAAAGCAAATAGCTGGATCGAAGGTTCGACTATTTTAGCAATTTTACTTGGTATGGTAATCGGTGCAAAAGTCGCTGATACATCGATTCAAATCGCGTTACTTGGCACAATTGGATTGTTTTTTTTATCGGCAAGTATTGCGAGTTTTTTACCAAAGCCAATCTCCCCTGCCCCACGTCAAAAACCCGATAAAATGCAGTCTGCCTTGCACCATTTTTTTGCAGAAATGCCTTTCTTTTTTACATCACACCACGCTCGATTTGTAATTTTAGGTGGTGGATTATTTTGGGCAAGTGCCGCGACATTGCGCGTGATTTTGGTCGCATGGTCACCGTTAGTTTTAGATTTACGTAGTGCAACTGAAATCGCACAATTGACTGTATTTTTAGCAGTTGGAATTATTGGTGGTTCCGTCATTGTGCCACATTTAATTCCGTTAGAGCATTTACGCCGCGCACGTTTTGCAGCTTACGGTATGGCGTTATTAATTATGGCATTGAGTTTCGCTAACACCCTTTTAACAACTCAAAGTATTTTATTGTTGATTGGCATAATGGGTGGAATATTTATTGTGCCGATAAATGCGGCGTTACAAAAGTTAGGACAGCAAACAATTGGTAGTGGTCGCTCAATTGCGCTACAAGGTTTTTTTCAAAATGTAGCGATGTTGTTAGCCGTTGGAAGTTACAGTTTTGCCGCGTCGCAAGATGTTAATCCGATTCTCGCCATGTTGTGTTTGGGCGGATTACTTTTAATGGCAACTTTTATTGTTGCGTGTAATTTACGGCGCGTTAGCAATTAAAATTGCCCGTTTTGGAGCTGGTAAACCTTCGCACGTTAGCGTAGGGTCCTCAGGGTGTAAAAAATCTTTTAATGAATGAAAACGCATCCAATCGCTAGTGCGCTGTTCTTGCGTAGATGTAACTGTAACATCAACAATACGAATATTTTTAAATCCACAACGTTCTAGCCAACTCACCAACGTCGCGCAACTAGGCAAAAACCAAACATTTCGCATTTGCGCGTAACGATCTTTTGGCAACAACGTGCCCCCTAATTCACCGTCAATCACCAATGTTTCTAAAATCAGTTCACCGCCATTTTTTAAACACTCGCGTAATTCAAATAAATGGTCAATTGGGGAACGACGATGATACAAAACCCCCATTGAAAATACAGTATCAAAACAATTTAACTTTGATGGTAACGCTTCAATTCCCAATGGCAACACATCAATCGGTGCATCGTTGTCATAAAATTGCTTAATTATTTGAAATTGCATCGCGTTTAAAAGCATTGGATCAATTCCAATTACACGTTTTGCGCCCGCACCAAGCATTCGCCAACAATGATAACCGTTACCACAACCCACATCTAAAACCAGTCGGTTTTTAAGTGGTGCAATGTGATTTTCTAATCGTTGCCACTTCCAATCCGAACGCCATTCGGTATCAATATGAATACCAAATAAATCAAACGGACCTTTGCGCCACGGGCAAAATCCTTGTAACTTTTCTTTCAGTTCTATTTGTAATTCAGATTTAATTTCGGCTATATTTCCCAATTTTATAGTGTTGCTAGAAATATCACGAAATTGCGGTGCGATTTTCGGCAAATTTTCTAGCTGTGCTTGCCAACGAATTAAATCACCATGTTTCGTAATATCAAAAGCATCAGCAATTTGCGCTGGTAATTGACTTGCCCAACTTTCAATATTGGCTTCACGCAAAGCGCGGTATAAATTGGAATAAGGCATTATTTTAGGGCAATAAAAGAAGCAAAATTAAAATACTGAAACCACAATTCGGCACTGCTGAAACCTACAAATTTCAGGCGTTTTTGATGTGTGGCAAAATTTTCTGGAATCAATACATTTTCTAAAGCGGTACGTTTTTGGCTAACTTCTAAATCGCTATAGCCTTGTGATTTTTTGAATTCATGGTGTAAGTCTATTTGTAATTCATGTTGTCGAGAATCATCAAATGCGAGTTTTTCAGAAATAATTAACGCACCACCAGGCAATAAACCTGTGTAAATTTTAGCGAGTATTTTTTCTCGATCTTCAACAGGTAAAAATTGCAACGTAAAATTCAAAACAACGATTGAAGCGTTTTCGATTTTCACATCCCGAATATCAGCACATTGCAATTCAATTGGCGTTTTTTTCTGTGTCAAAACACTTTCAAATCCCGCCAACATTGCCGGTGAATTATCGATTGCAACAATTTTACAATTTCCGACGGCGATATTTTCGCGCATTGAAAGCGATGCCGCCCCAAGTGAACAACCTAAGTCGTAGCAAATACTATTTGGTTTTGCAAAACGTCCAGCCAAAAGCCCAATCGCGGCAATCATGGTTTGATAACCTGGCACAGAACGAGAAATCATGTCGGGGAAAACGTTGGCAACGTGGTCGTCAAATGCAAAACTACTTATTTGACCAAGCGGCTGGCTGTAAAGGGAATCTTTAATTGATGTCATCGAAAATTAAAAAAGCGCAAAAGTTAAATCTTTGCACCATAAAAAAGTTAAGAGTTATTTTAATCAAGAGTTTTTTAACGCTTCAACATTACGCTTTGCTAAACCATCAATCACCGCATTGAGCGAACCTTTTGTTTCAATTTCATCGCTAAATGTTGTGCGGTAATTAGTGACCAAACTCACACCTTCAATCATAATATCGTAGGCTTTCCATTCACCATTTGCCAAATACATTCTGTAATTGACGGCAATGGGTTGAATTCCTGGTTGCAAAACTTCCGTTTTAACAACAACTTTAGTCGCACCCTCTTCCATTTCAGTGGGTAAAAAACGTACTGACCATTCTTTAAATTCGCTGAATGCACGGGAATAAGTACGAACTAATAAAGTTTGAAATTCTTTTTTGAACCGTTTTTGTTCATCTGGTGTAGCGGTTTTCCATGCTTTACCTAAAACCAACGACGCAATTTTATCGAAATCAACATGTGGATTAATTGATTGATCAACAAATTGGGTCACTTTATTAAAATCTTTTAAGAAATTTTGATCCTGCATTTTTTGCTGAAGTTTGTCAGATGCTTCCGAAATGGCTTGTTGTGGGGCAGATAATTCGCCTGCAAAAGCATAGGAGAGCGGCATAAAACCAAGGCATATTAGAAACAAAACAAATAGGGTATAGTGTTTAATTCTCATAAAAAATCTCAAAAATAAGTATAAATAATATGGAATATCATAACATTAAATTTCCCAATACACGCATGAGACGAATGCGTAAAAATGATTTTTCACGCCGTTTGATGCGAGAAAATCATCTCAGCGTCGATGATTTAATTTATCCCGTTTTTGTCGTTGAAGGCACAAATAAACGAGAAAAAATTGATTCAATGCCAGGTGTTGAACGCTTGTCGCTCGACTTACTAATAGAGGAAGCGCGTGAACTTTATATTTTAGGAATTCCAGCGATTGCACTTTTTCCCGTTGTGCCAACTGAAAAGAAATCAGACGATGCGGTTGAGTCCTTTAATCCAAACGGTTTAGTACAACGAACAGTTCGCGCATTAAAAACGGCAGTGCCCGAATTGGGAATTATTACAGATATTGCGCTCGACCCTTTTACTTCAGATGGGCAAGACGGTTTGATTAACACAGTTGGTTATGTTTTAAATGATGAAACAATTACAGTGTTGGTCAAGCAAGCCTTATCACACGCCAAAGCTGGTGCTGATATTGTGGCACCCTCAGACATGATGGATGGTCGAATTGGCGCGATTCGGGATGCGTTGGAAAAGAACGGTTATATTCACACCAAAATTTTGGCGTATTCGGCAAAATATGCGTCCAGTTTTTATGGTCCTTTTCGTGATGCAGTTGGTTCAGCAGGAAATCTAGGAAAAGGTAATAAACACAGCTATCAAATGGATTGTGCAAATTCCGACGAAGCATTGCGTGAAGTTGCATTAGATTTGGAAGAAGGTGCGGATATGGTCATGATAAAGCCAGGAATGCCATATTTAGATATTATTCGCCGTGTTAAAGATGAATTTGGTGTTCCAACGTTTGCGTATCAAGTCAGTGGTGAATACGCCATGCTTAAAGCCGCATCACAAAATGGTTGGCTCGATGAAAAAGCCGTGGTTTTAGAATCATTGCTCGCGTTTAAACGCGCAGGTTGCGATGCTATTTTAACGTATTACGCTAAAACTGTGGCGCAATGGTTACAGGATTAATCCAGTAACCATTTTTTAAAAATAAGATTAACCCAGACTTTTGCTGGCTAATTCAAACACATCGTTAGAAATATCTTTCGTGTCGATAATCCGTTGCAATTGCGCTTTCATCAACGTTTGGCGTGACGGTTCGACTTTGCGCCACACCGTCAAAGGTGTAACCATTCGGGACGCAACTTGTGGATTGATGACGTTGAGTTCCAAAATCGCATCCGCCAAAAACGCATAACCCTGACCATTTGCCGCGTGAAAATGAAGCGGGTTTGTTTGCGAAAATGCACCGATTAACGAACGCACGCGATTGGGGTTTTTCATATCAAACGCCGCGTGTGAACTTAGAGATTGGAGGGTTTCAAACGCATCCACCGCAGGACTGCTCGCTTGCAACGCAAACCATTTATCAATCACCAGCGGTTCATTTTCCCATTGGGCGTAAAACTGCGCTAAACACGCTTCTTTTGTCGGATGATTATTGTGAACAATCGCCACCAACGCCGCCATTTGGTCGGTCATATTTTTTGCATTTTCAAATTGTGACTGCGCCAAGGTGTGATTTTCAGCCGATTTTAATCGACTCAAAAACGCCAAACACGCATTTTTCACGCGACGACGACCAATCGCTTCGGAACTAAAATCACCCGATTCGTCTTTGTGATTTGCCAAATAAATCGCGCTAAATTGTGATTGGAATGTTTCTGCCAACGTTTTCAACACGCATTCACGCGCCAAATGAATGCCTTCAAAATCGACAATCGTCATGCGTTCCGCTAAATAATTTTCCGACGGCAATGACAACGACAACGAAAAATATGCCAAATCATCAATTGGCGAATTTAAAACAGTTTCAAACGTCGCCAATAAAATCGGATTCGCTTCTGCGTTTGATGTTTCAACCAAATCTAAAATAATCCGTTCCGCCACAGATTGCGACGCGTCCCAACGATTAAATGAATCACTGTCGTGTTGCGACAAAAACGCGAGTTCATCCAGACTGCGTGGCATTTCGATATTCACCGGCGCAGAAAAACCGCGCAACATCGACACAATCGGCGCAGATTCCAGCTCATCAAACGTGAAAATTTGTTCCATTTCGTTGAATTGCAACAACATTTCAGGCAAAAAATCCGCGCCCGTTTCGGCGTTCAACAAACCTATTTTAATCGGGATTAACAGCGGTTCAGTTTGATTCGGATAACTTTGTTTCAACGTAAGCGCGAACGTTTTTGTCGCCGCATCGTAATTCGTCGAAACGTTGACAACGGGCGTTCCCGCTTGTGAATACCAGCGACGGAATTGGCTCAAATCCACGTCGTTCGTGTCTTGCATCGCGTTGACAAAATCATCACACGTCACCGCTTGTCCGTCGTGGCGTTCAAAATACAAATCGCTGCCACGTCTAAAACCGTCCACGCCTAACAACGTGTGCAACATTCGCACGACTTCCGCGCCTTTTTCATAAACCGTGAGCGTGTAAAAATTGTTGATTTCAATGTAAGCGTCGGGGCGAATCGGATGCGCGAGCGGGCTGGCATCTTCGGCAAATTGGCGCGTGCGAAGTTGCGTCACATCTTCAATGCGTTTCACCGATTTTGACACGCGGTCGGCGGTGAATTCTTGGTCGCGAAACACCGTGAAACCTTCTTTTAAGCTCAATTGAAACCAGTCGCGGCAAGTGATTCGGTTGCCCGTCCAGTTGTGAAAATACTCGTGCGCGATTACACCTTCGATGCCTTCGTAATCAAAATCGGTCGCGGTATCGGGTCGCGCCAACACGAATTTTGTGTTGAAAACGTTTAAGCCTTTATTTTCCATCGCGCCCATATTGAAATGGCTGACGGCAACAATCATGTACAAATCTAAATCATATTCGCGCCCATAAACATCTTCATCCCAGCGCATGGCGTGTTTCAACGATTGCATGGCGTGAGCGCATTTGTCTTTGTCGTGCGCTTCGATGAAAATTTCTAGCTCAATTTCACGTCCCGATTGCGTGATAAAGGTATCGGCGACGCATTCTAATTGACCCGCAACCAGCGCGAATAAATAACACGGTTTCGCAAACGGATCGTTCCACGTCACCCAATGTTGATTATTTTCAAATTCACCGCTAGCAACTTTGTTACCGTTTGACAGCAAAACGGGGAATTCGGTTTTATCCGCCACAATCGTAACGGTAAATTTCGTCATCACGTCGGGACGGTCGAGAAAATATGTGATTTTTCGGAAACCTTCCGCTTCACATTGCGTGCAGAGCATTCCGTTCGACAAATACAGCCCTTCGAGCGCGGTATTTTCTTTCGGATTGATGGTGTTTTCGATAATCAACGTGAATGTTTCTGGCACATTTGAAATCGTCAACGTTTCGGACGTTAAAACATAATCGGTCAATTCCGTTTCGTTCAACACGACACGATTCAAAATCAATTTTTCACCGTGTAAAACCAAATCAGCGGCTTGGTTTTTACTTTCAGAATTCCGTTGCAACGTCAGCGTC
Source organism: Methylococcaceae bacterium (assembly GCA_014191975.1). Taxonomy (GTDB): domain Bacteria; phylum Pseudomonadota; class Gammaproteobacteria; order Methylococcales; family Methylomonadaceae; genus UBA10906. The sequence goes on from BJHG01000011.1 coordinate 25,660, forward strand.
GAAAGCACTTTTGTATTTTCAGGATCCAGCGAAAAATGCAGTTTTACGTCGTGAATTAAAAACGCTGGAACCATGTAATTTTTGCGGTAAATTGTTTGGGGAGTTTGAGCAGTCATAGTTTTTGAAGTTTATAAGAAATTTTGGCAATTTTACACTAAAAATCGACATTCAATCATTCGTGCTGACATTTTAAAAACCAAGAAAATTTCGACTTATGAAAATTATTCTGATGTTTCCCCTGCAACAACTTCAATTCGATAACCAACGCCATAAACCGAGTGAATAACCTCTTTTTCACCTGCGATTTTTTGCAATTTATGGCGTAAGTTTTTAACGTGTGTATCGACGGTTCTGTCAGAAATATCACGCTCATCTTCATGTAAAACATCAAGCAGTTTGGCACGGGAATAAACTTTGCCACATTTATCAAGCATCGCGGCTAAAATTCGAAATTCACTTAGTGTTAAATCAAGTTGAATTCCTTTATAAAATGCATGTAATTTTTCTTTATCCAAACTAAATCCGGCAATCACAGGCAATAGCGCTGAAAAATTTTGTTGCCTACGAAAAATTGCTTTAATTCGTGCCACCACTTCTTTCGCACTGTAAGGCTTGCAAATGTAATCATCTGCGCCAATTTCCAAGCCTTTTAAGCGATCCGTTTCAGCAATTCGTGCGGTGATTAAAAATAACGGTACGGTTGAAAACTCACGAATTTCTTTACACAAACTAATTCCGTCACGCTGAGGCAACATGACGTCCATTAAAATTAAATCTGGTGAATGCTGCCTCACCCATGGAACTACTGCTAACCCATCGCCAAGCCAATGATTTCCAAAGCCTTCATGTGTTAAATAATCAGCAAGTAACGCTGCAAGTTTGGGTTCATCTTCAACAATTAGAATCTTTTTATTCACAATTTTTATCCCAGAATTACACTTTTGGTAATTCAATCACAATTCGCACACCACCTAAAGCGGAATTTTCGGCAAAAATAACACCGTTATGCGCCTTGACTATATTTAGGCAAATCGCAAGCCCTAAACCCGCGCCCCCTGTTTGACGTTGACGTGATTTATCGGTTCGATGAAAGCGTTCAAATAATAGCGGCAATTCTTCTTTAGCAACATTAGGTGCGCTGTCTTCGATATAAATTACGCTGTAATTTTTTTCCTCAAAAAGACGGACTCGACAAATTCCATTATTGTCGGTGTAGCGATAACTGTTTTCAAGTAAATTTGAAATCAGTTGCGCTAGGCGCATAGCATCACCATTCACAATCGTGTTTTCGCATTCGCTTTCAAATGTTAATTGTATCGCGCGATTAGCAAATCTAGGTTGGAACGCGACAACTAAAATTTTACAATGAGAAACTAATTCGACGGAATTAAATTGGTAATCTAGTACGCCTAAATCTGAAAGTGATAATTGATACAAATCATCAACAAGCCGGGTGAGTGACAAAATCTCTTGTTCTAACGATTGCATTCGCTCATGCGTTGGTAGACGAACACCATCAACAAGAGCTTCAATTTCACCTCGTAAAATAGCAAGTGGGGTGCGTAATTCATGTGAAATATCCGCAAGCCATTGTTGTCGGGCTTGTTCAATTTGCGCTAATGCACGACTTAAAAAATTAAAATCTTTTGCAAGCATGGCGAGTTCGTCATGTCCTTTTTCAGGAATTTGAATTTTTAATTCACCCGTTGCAAGCAAGTGCATTCCATCTGTTATTTTTTTCAACGGTGATAAAATTTGTCGCACCATCACAAATGCTAATAATAGTGATAAAGCTAACGCCAACCCCATAATCCACAAATACCCTTTGAGCTGACTTTCCATAAAATTCAGCAGCAGCAAATCAGTAATTAAAGGATTTTGTTTGATAATCAGTGAACCGACAATGGTATTTTGCGCTTTGATGGGTAATTTGAACTCATCTGAAAAATCAAACGGCTGTAATTCCTCTAAAATACCTATGATTACACGATTTTCATTATCAACAATTACAAGTCGCTCAATATCAATCCAAAGTGAATCGTTTATAGGTTTTGTTTGTGAAGTGGGATTTTTTGCCAGCGAGGACAGTGCGACGAAAGAAAACCATTGTGGTGAATTTTGTAATTTTTGCCAGCTATTTTCTTGATGATAAAAATCGCCTAATTCAAACGTAAAAGGTTCAAGTTTTTGTAGCTCAAGTTTTTGAAGATAAGCAGTTAAGCCCTGTTTGAAATTGAAATGTACAGCTAAAATAACTAAACTTAAAAGCAGTAGCATTGTAGACAAAAAAAGAAGGAACAGTTTTTCAAACAATTTAAATTTCATGTCAAAAAACCGTTCCCAAAATAAATGTCCCAAGGAGGTAATGGCTCAAGTTTAGTTATCAAATGTGAAGGAATTATGATTGATAAAATTAATTTTAATTGTATAAAAATAAACTGCGATTGTTTTTTTGCTCGGTGTAATTTATTAATCATATCCAAATCCAAAGAACCAATACTAAATAACCTCAATTCGAGGTAAGAATTAAGTGATTATAGTCAATGAAGACTTCTTTTCTGCATAGGAATAAGCGACTACGTTGACAGCAAAGTTTATCAAAGAAGATGCCGACTATGTTCAAAATTGAAAACATTTTTGAGCTGGTCATTCGGAAACACTTCTAGCCAAAATAGCATTACATGTTTGAAATAAAACCATTTGAATGCCCCATAAACCCTCATTTGATAGCGGATCACGATGGTCATGACGTCACTTTGAGAAAGTCTAAACTTTAGTGCAATGGACGATTCCATTTTTCACGCATTTTTTCACGCGTTTCAACATCTAATCGTGCATATTTTAGCTGATTATTGGCCATCAAATTGGGTTTTAAATTTTGATACCACTGATGATAAAGCGCGAAATTTTTTGGATTAAAACCAAAAACCCAAGGCGCGTCATGCTGAATTATTTTCTGCATTTTTTGAATTATTTCATAGCGTTCAGGTTTATTCTCCATATTTCGCATTTTCTCAAATAAGTTATCAAATTCAGTATTTTTATAATTACTCGTATTTTCACCACCGAATTTCACTTTAGAATGTGCGCCATAAAGTAGAAAAAAGAAATTTTCAGGATCAGGATAATCGGCATTCCAACCCCAAAAAAAAAGCTGTGCGTTGCCAGTACGAATTTTTTCTTGAAATCGATTGTAATCAGTAGCGCGGACGATGAGCTTAATACCGATTTTTTCAAACTGTTTTCGATACCAATTCATCCGTGGACGGTCATCAGTACTGGTCGAAGTAGTGTCAAAATATAAAATCAGAGCCTCGTGTGTTTTTGGATCAATGCCATTTTTATAACCAGCTTCTGTCAGTAATTGTTGCGCGATACCGATGTTTTTACGTTGTGACTTGCCATTCCGCCAATCATAAACGTCAGAATTTACACCTGCCTCACCTTCAGAAAACCCATAAATCCCTTCTGGTAAAATACCTTGAGCTGGTACACCACGCCCATTCATAAAAATTGAAATGTATTCTTCGTAATCGACCGCAATAGCAATTGCTTGACGTAATTTGCGGGCTGACTCCGCCAAACCACCAACAGTCGAATCTAGCATATTAAAACCAAGGTAATAATCCGAAAGCGTCACAGATGTTTGTAATTGAATACCTTTTTTAGTCATCAAAGGCGTCAACGAAACACCTCCACTACCCGTAAATTGAACAGATTGATCAAAGCTGTCCGACGAAATTCCTGATAAATCGTAATAACCTTGCAAAAATTTTGTCCAGTAGGGAATCGTCTCTTTTTCGAGCATGAAAACGACTTTATCGATAAACGGCAATGCTTTTCCTGCGTCGATTAATAATCCATTTTTTACGTCTTCGGGCTCACCTTCAATCGGATACGTTTCACCGTGAAAATTCGGGTTTTTCAACAAAATCATGCGGCGATTCGGATTATTTTCAGCTAAGAAATACGCACCCGTGCCAATAGGAAACCAATCGAGTGTGATATTTTTGTCACGCAAACCTGTTTGTTCATAAAACGCATCAGCTTCCCACGGCATGGGTGCGAAAAATGGCATTGCCAACCAAAAAATAAATTGCGGTGATTTGCCTTTAATCCTAATTTTATACTGATAGCGATTAACAACTTCCGCGCCAAAATCTTTTTCTGTAAATTTTTCAAAATTCACAATGTAATTTCTCATCATTTCAGAAATCGGCGATTGCAATTTTGGATTTGCCAGGCGTTTGATTTGATAAACATAATCATCAGCAATGAGTTCACGTGTACCAGTTTTCGTAAAATCAGCTAATGTTTTAACTGCCACAATTTGCTCGTGAGTAAGCGTGTGATAAACAAACAACCCTGCCAAATTTTTAGCAAAAGCTGGATGCGGCTGAAAATTTATATTTTGTTTGATGTCGATAATGTAATCGGTAAATGCAATTTCGTTGTCTTTTGGCGCATTTAAAACCTCGCCGTTCGCATTCAAATAATGCACGGTCGGCATTTTTTCTGCGCTTAATGGCGTGAGTTCGTAAGGGCGTTTTAAATAATGATATTGCAACGGTGGCTCGTAAACTTGCCCAATAATCGCGTATTCATTCGAGCTGTAAGCGGAAACGGGATCTAAATGTTTGGGGCGTTCGCTAAAAGATTCATATAAAACTGATTGATTGGTGTCGTTATCCGAATATGGATTATTCAATTGTGAATCACATGCGGATAAAAGTACGAGGAGAAATGCGAGTGTTTTTAGTTTTATGGGCATAATATGGAAATCGTTAAAAACAAAAAATGGGGTGAAAAATCACACTGTATAAAAATTTATACCAAGAATTCCGGCCAGATTTTTCAAACGGTCACAATAACATAGACTAAACAACTGAGATTTTGCCAAAACAGTAAAAATGATTGACGTAACACCCTAATAACGTCAAATAAAAATTAAAAAGCCCCGACAAAATTAGATGCTGGGGCTTTTTTCTCGCAAGAGGCTTTATTATTGAGCCGGTGTTGCTGGTAAATTTATTTCAATGTCTGCGTCGGATTCTAACGTGTTAATCAGCGAGTTAAATTCACTATCACCAATGGCTTTAGCAATGTTTTTCTTCGCCATTTCTATACGTTTTTTATCTTCTTCAGTTATTGTACCATCGCGAACATTATTTAAACTCACAACGACTTGCTCATGTGAAGGGAGTGAAATTGTGAAAATAGTCGGTTTGTCTGCGACAGGTTTTGCCGCTTTAAAAATTGCTTCATTCAACATAACATTAAAACCTTTTTTCATGCGTGTTAAGCCAGCTTCTTTTTGAATTGGTAATTTATAATCCACCGAAATTTTCGAAAAATCGTCACCAGCCAACAACTGTGTTTTCATCGCTTTCGACGTTTCAATTACCTTTTGCTTTGCTTGTTCAATCTGAATAGATTTAATGACATCCATTTTTACTGTAGCCAATGGTTTATTTTCAGCGGCTTTGTGTTCGTTTAATCGCAATACAACCAAATGATCACTACTGATTTCAATTGGTGCGCTATTAGTGCCATTCAAAACCTCATCACTAAATGCTACGCTACGAATTTTTTCCTCATCGGCAATGCCTTCGCCTTGCGCTTTAGTAAATGGCGCTGTTTTTTTAATTGTTAAATGAAGCTGAGTTGCTGCGGCTTTCAGATTATCTGAATTTTGATAACTTATTTCGGTTAATGCTTCACCTTGTTGATAAAATAGATTTTCAGCTTGTGATTTTTGATACGCTTTTGTGACTTCAGCTTTTACACTAGTAAATGATTTTGTTTCGGCAGGTATTAATTCAGTTACTTTAATTAAATGATAGCCAAACTGGGATTTTACAGGCACAGAAACTTCATTTTGTTTCAACGCGATTGCAGCTGCATCAAAATCTTTTTCCATTACGCCAGCGCTAAACAAACCTAAATCACCGCCGTTTTTACCCGTTAATTTGTCGTCCGATAATTCAACCGCCACCACAGCAAAATCTTTACCTGCTAAAGTAGATTTAGCTTGATTTGCTTTTTCTAAGGCTTGTTTTTCGTCTTGTTTGTCATTAATTTCAAGCAGAATGTGACTAATTTTTCTGCGCTCAGGTGTGGTGTATTGCGCTGATTGTTCATCGTAAAAAGCTTTTACTTTTTCGTCTGTGACGTCGATAGTTTTCGCTAAATCATCAATTGTCAACTCAATATATTCCACCGACATTTTTTCTGGTAATTGATATTGTGTTTGATGTACTTGGTAATAAGCGTTAATCGCGTCATCGCTCGGTATTTCAGTTGATGTAGACACAGGAATCGTCAGGTATTCAACATCACGCTGTTGATTTTGAATTTTGAAAATGTGCTCTATATCGTAAGGCGTGGCAAAACTACTATTTAAAATACTTTGTTGAAACTGCTCCATGATTAACGCATTTTTTATTTGCGCGACAAATTCAGATGAAGCCATCCGTTGTGACGAAAGAAGCTGTTTATATTTTACTTCGTCAAATTTACCGTCAGTTTGAAAATACGGCAAAGCCTGAACAAAATCACGAATCGCGTCATCGGTTATTGTTAGACCTTTTTGATGGACGTATTGTAATAAAACTTCGTCTTTGATGAGCTTGCTAAGAGCTTGTGATTTAATTACCGATTCATTTGCTGTAAGTCCACCTAAACTTTTCTCATATTTTTCGTAGGCTTTATTAACATCACGTTGATAAAAATCTTTTTTTCCTACCGATGCAACAGGTGCTTCTTGTCCATCGTTTATATAGTTATTGATTCCCCATAGAACAAATGGGACGCAAATAACAGTCAAAATTACACCTGCAAAAGCACCTTGGGATTTTTCTCTAATTTTTGTCAGCATAAATAACACCTCAAGAAATCATTATAAATAGCAAAAAAAAACCTCGAACCCAAAGGTTCGAGGTTTTTTAATTATTGGCGGAGCGGACGGGACTCGAACCCGCGACCACCGGCGTGACAGGCCGGTATTCTAACCAACTGAACTACCGCTCCAAAGTCGTGGTGGGTGCTGAGGGGTTCGAACCCCCGACCCTCGCCTTGTAAGGGCGATGCTCTACCAGCTGAGCTAAGCACCCGACTTCATTCTTTTAGTTTACAGCATCTTTTAACGATTTACCAGCTTTAAATGCAGGTGTTTTTGCAGCTTTAATTGTAATTTCTTCACCAGACTGAGGATTACGACCTTTACGTTCTGCTCTTTCTTTTACTGAATAAGTTCCAAATCCAACTAAAGCCACTGTATCACCAGCACTTAATGCTTCGGTTACTGATTTAATGAAACCATCCAAAGCACGCCCTGCATCTGCTTTAGTTAAAGTTGAAGCTTCTGCCATTGCACTGATCAATTCTGATTTATTCATGATTCCTCCAAGGAAGTTATTTTTAAAATTTAGTGCGTAAAATACCATGTTATATCGCTTCTGCATCATTTGAAACGCGGGTATTTATAACAATGCCGTACTATCTGTGTCAAGCAATAAAAACCGTTACAGACTTTGAATTCTATGGCTTGCAGGGTTTTTTAATGTGCCGTTACTCGCGATGAATTTTTTTTAGGTGATTCAATTTTGGACACTTCTGTTAAATCAATCAAAATCGGTTCACGCGGAACAGGTTGATATTGCAACGCAATTTCTAAAACCTCATCAATCCAACGCACGGGATTAATTGTCAGATTCTGCTTAATGTTATCCGGAATTTCGACTAAATCTTTTTCGTTATCTTTGGGGATAATTACTGTCGTAATCCCGCCACGATGGGCCGCAAGTAGCTTTTCTTTTAAGCCCCCAATGGGCAAAACTTCGCCTCGTAATGTAATTTCGCCAGTCATTGCCACGTTCGCACGAACCGGAATTTTGGTCAACGCAGAAATAATCGCCGTACACATTCCGATGCCCGCACTTGGTCCATCTTTAGGCGTTGCACCTTCAGGAACATGAATATGAATATCTCGGGTTTGAAATATTTCATCTGGAATCCCTAAAGTTTCGGCACGACTACGCACGACTGTCATGGCTGCCGCAATGGATTCTTTCATTACGTCACCCAACGTTCCGGTCGTCGATGACTTACCTTTGCCGTTAATGACTGCCGTTTCAATAGTCAATAACTCACCACCAACTGATGTCCATGCTAATCCTGTTACGCAACCTATTTGATCCTTCTCTTCGGCCAAGCCGTAGCTATAACGTTGTACGCCCAAATAATCATTAAGATTCCTTGACGTGATTTTAATTTTCGTTTTACGTGGTTTCAACAACAAATCTTTCACGACTTTACGGCAAATTTTAGAAATATCACGCTCCAAATTCCGCACACCCGCTTCACGCGAATAATAACGAATCATGTTGCGGACTGCATCTTCGACAATATCAATTTCTTTCGCTTTGAGCCCGTTCAATTTAATTTGTTTCGGCACTAAATATCGCAATGCAATATTAATTTTTTCATCTTCGGTGTAACCAGCTAAACGAATAACCTCCATTCTGTCAAGCAATGCAGGTGGTATATTCATACTGTTTGCCGTTGCCACAAACATAACGTCTGACAAATCAACATCTACGTCTAAATAATGATCAACAAAAGCGTTATTTTGCTCTGGATCCAAAACCTCCAGTAATGCGGACGCAGGATCACCACGTGAATCAGAAGCCATTTTATCAATTTCGTCGAGTAAAAAGAGCGGATTTTTAACTTTCACTTTGGCAAGGTTTTGAATAATCTTTCCAGGCATTGCACCGATATAAGTACGGCGATGTCCACGAATTTCTGCCTCATCCCTTACGCCGCCTAATGCCATTCTGACATAAGTTCTATTTGTAGCTCGTGCAATGGATTCACCCAGCGACGTTTTACCAACGCCAGGAGGACCAACCAAACATAAAATAGGACCTTTTAATTTATCAACACGCTGTTGCACCGCGAGATATTCCAAAATACGATCTTTTACTTTTTCTAAACCATAATGCTCTTGATTCAAAATAGCTTCTGCAGCGGCAAGTTCTTTTTGAACATCGGTTTTTTTATTCCAAGGAATATTTGTTAACCATTCAATATAATTGCGAACAACCGCTGATTCTGCTGACATCGGCGACATTTGTTTTAATTTTTTCAACTCATCTAAGGCTTTCGTTTTAGCTTCTTCAGGTAATTCAGCATCATCAATTTTTTTAGTCAATAAATCAATTTCAGTCGCAGTATCATCCATTTCACCTAATTCTTTATGAATTGCTTTGATTTGTTCATTTAAATAATATTCACGCTGATTTTTCTCCATTTGCTCTTTGACTCTAACCCGAATACGTTTTTCGGTTTCAAGCAAATCGACCTCACCTTCCATAAACGCCATCAATAATTCTAAGCGTTTTCCGATGTCGAACGTTTCTAAGAGCATCTGTTTATCAGATACTTTTAAGTTTATATGTGCCGCCATTGTGTCTGCCAAACGACTTGCATCGTCAATTTCATTCAACGCATTTAAAACTTCAGGTGGGATTTTATTGTTAAGTTTGACGTAATTTTCAAATGAACTAAATGCGGCACGCTCGAGAATTTCTTTTTCGGTGTCAGGCATTTCATAAGTTTCATCAATTTCTTCAACTTTTGCACATAGAAAATCATTATGTTTTTCATAGCCACGAACGATACAACGTTGCTCACCCTCCATGAGCACTTTCACCGTGCCGTCTGGAAGTTTTAGCATTTGTAACATATTCGATAAAGTACCAATTTCATATAAATCTTTAATGTCAGGTGTGTCAATTTCAGGTGATTTTTGTGCGACAAGTAACACTTGCCCATTATCCTTAATCGCATTATTAAGCGCATCAATTGATCGTTCGCGCCCTACAAAAAGCGGAATCACCATATTGGGATAAACCACTACGTCACGTAATGGAAGTACAGGAATAAGCAAAAATTCAGTCATATTGGTTACCGTGTGAATCGTTAATAATGGTTAAACTATGGGGTAAGTAATACAAAAAACAAGCTATTTTTTTTAATTATCACCCACAAAAAAGGGATGCTTTTTTAAGCATCCCTTTTTGTGGCATCGTAAATGTATTCCTAATTTTCAGCCACAGCTTTTTTAGTACTTACTTTACGTTCAGATTTTTCAGGCTTTTCATTTCTCAAAACCATTTGTGGCTCTGTATTACCTAAAATAACGTCTTTATCAACAATGACTTTGCCAACATTATCCACAGATGGAATTTCGTACATTGTATTTAATAAAACATTTTCAACAATTGTTCGCAAACCACGTGCGCCTGTTTTTCGTTCCATTGCTTTTTGAGCAATAGTGACGAGTGATTCGGCACTAAACTCTAATTCCGTGCCTTCCATTTCAAACAAATGCTGATATTGTTTGACTAAAGCATTTTTTGGTTCAGTTAAAATTTGAACTAATGCTGCTTCGTCCAATTCTTCTAATGTTGCAATGACAGGCAAACGTCCCACTAATTCAGGAATCAAACCGTAACGAATTAAATCATCAGCTTCTACTTTAGCAAACCATTCACCGACATTTTTGCTATCGTCTTTGGTTTTAACTTCAGCAGAAAAACCGATGCCACCCTTTTCAGAACGTGCTTGAATAACTTTATCTAATCCTGAAAATGCACCGCCAACAATAAACAAAATGTTTTTTGTATTGACGTGAATAAATTCTTGATTCGGATTTTTTCTTCCACCTTGTGGTGAAACGGAAGCGATTGTGCCTTCAATCAATTTCAACAACGCTTGTTGAACGCCCTCACCAGAAACATCACGGGTAATTGAGGCACTTTCTGAGCGACGTGAAATTTTATCAATTTCATCAATGTAAACAATCGCTGATTCGGCTTTTTCAACGTTATAATCACACTTTTGCAAAATCTTTTGAATGATATTATCTACGTCTTCACCGACATAACCTGCTTCAGTCAACGTTGTTGCATCTGCGATCGCAAATGGAACGTCTAATAATCGAGCCAAAGTTTCAGCTAATAATGTTTTACCTGAACCTGTTGGTCCAATTAACAGAATGTTACTTTTTGAAAGCTCTATATGATTCTTTTTCGATTTAACACTTTTGTTACGAAGACGTTTGTAGTGGTTATAAACAGCAACAGCTAAGATTTTTTTTGCTTTTTCTTGACCGATAACATAGCCATCTAACTCACCTTTAATTTCTTTAGGTTTTGGTAAATCACCTTCATTAATCGTGGTGACTTCACCTAATTCATCAATCAAAATATCTTCACACAACGCCACACATTCGTCACAAATATAGACTGCAGGACCAGCAATCATTTTTCGGACTTCAACTTGCGTTTTTTGGCAAAACGAACAAATTGCCATATCTTCTTCTTTGTCTCTGCTCATTATGCCGCCAATTTATTTATCAGTTTTTGCTAATATTGCATTTCGATCGGTCAATACTGAATCAATCAATCCATAAGTCACAGCATCTGTTGCGCTCAAGAAATTATCACGATCTGTATCAGCTTGGATTTTTTTCATCGTTTGACCTGAATGGTGCGACAAAATTTTATTCAATTTTTCACGAACTAATAAAATTTCACGAGCGTGAATATCAAAATCGGATGCTTGCCCAGAAAAACCACCTAATGGCTGATGAATCATGACGCGAGAATTCGGCAAACAAAAACGCTTACCTTTTGCGCCAGCAGTTAATAATACCGCGCCCATACTTGCGGCTTGACCAATACACATGGTACTAACATCAGGTTTAATGAATTGCATTGTGTCATAAATTGACATTCCTGCCGTTACTGAACCACCAGGTGAATTGATATAAAGATGAATATCTTTATCAGGGTTTTCAGATTCCAAGAACAACAACTGCGCAACCACAAGGTTTGCCATGTAATCTTCAACTTGACCTACCAAAAAGATTACACGTTCTTTAAGTAAACGTGAATAAATATCAAAAGCCCGTTCGCCACGCGCTGTTTGTTCGACGACCATCGGTACTAAACCGCCATCTGCTTGTGTTGCCATCATTTGTGCGAGTTGTTGTGAATACATTTTGTGTTCCAGTTGGATTAAGCGTTCATAACGGATTGAAAATCAACGTTTTCAGTCGTCAAAGTCGCTTTCTCAAGCAACCAGTCAGTGACTTGTTCTTCCATTGTCATTTGACGAACATCTTTCAAACGATTTTGATCTTTATAATACCATTCAATAACTTGTTCTGGTTTTTCGTAACTTTTCGCCATATCTTCAACACGAGCGCGAACTTTATCTTCGTCTACTTTTAATTCATTTTGATGAATGATTTCACCAACAATTAAGCCTAATGCAATACGTTTTTTCGCTTCAACTTCAAACGGTTCACGTGGTAATTGCATTGCACTAAAATCGACTTTATTTTTCTTTGCCATTTCTTTGTATGGTTTTAAAAGCTCTTCAACTTCTTCATCTATTAAAGCATTTGGCACAGTTAAATTGATTTTTTCATAGAGTGCAGTTAGCGTAGAATTTTTCAAATTAGCTTTTAATTTGTTGGTTAATTCACGTCCCATGTTTTCTTTAACATCGTCACGAAATCCTTCGACTGTACCGCTTTTAGTACCGTAAGCTTTAACAAATTCATCGTTTATTTCAGATAAAACTGCGACTTCAACTTGTTTAACTTCAACTTCAAAATTAGCAATTTTCCCTATTAACTTTTCATTTGGATAATCTTCAGGGAAATTCAGCGTAAAACTTTTGCTATCGCCTGCTTTTAAGCCAATTAAATTTTCTTCGAAACCTGGAATCATTTGGCTTGCACCTAATTCAACTTCGTAATCAGAAACTTTATCGTTAGTAATGCTTTCGCCTTCAATACTACCTAGGAAATCAATCGTAACGCGATTTTTTTCAGCAACCAAATTTTCAACAACTTCCCATGTTTTACGTTGTTCACGCAATTTGGTAATCATGTCATCAATATCGCTTTCTTGAACAGCTGCAACTTGTTGTGTCACTGTTAATTTATCTGCTCCGACTAAGGATATTTCAGGATATACTTCGAAATTTGCAACATAGCTAAAACCTTCTTCTGTATCTGAAAGGTCAATGTGTGGGTAGCCAGCAGGATTAATTCCTTGCTCTTTTAACGCATCGAAATAACTTGATTGAATTAAGTCTTGTGTTGCTTCGTGACGAATTTGTTCACCGTACATTTTAGCAACAACATTTGTAGGAACTTTGCCGCGACGAAAGCCGTCAATGCGTGCTTCTTTAGCTATTTTTTTTAAGCGCGGCGTGATTTGCGCTTGAACGATTGATTCTGGCAAAGTGATGGTCATTTTACGACCTAATTCTGATGTTTTCTCAACAGAAATTTCCATTATTATCCCCACAAGATTTTTTATATTAGATTGAAGTTTGATTTTTGGAGCAGATTAGCTCAATGATTTGATTTTAGAACAGGTTTTTAATTCGGATATTAGTGGTGCGAATGGAGAGACTCGAACTCTCACGGGGTGACCCACAGGAACCTAAATCCAGCGCGTATACCAATTTCGCCACATTCGCACGTTAATGAACTTACGATTATAGCCGCAATCATGTTTAGGCAACAAGTACTAATTTTCATAAAAACAAATGCTGATGTAGATATACTAATCTGAATAAACTTATTTACAACCTATTAACAAAAATCAAGCATGAAAACTTATCCTACTCTTGAAAATTTCGTTGGTAACACGCCTTTAGTGCTTTTGCAGCGTTTACCTCATCATCCAAGCAACACTGTTTTGCTTAAACTTGAAGGTAATAATCCTGCTGGTTCAGTGAAAGACAGACCGGCATTAAGCATGATTAAACGTGCCGAAGAGCGCGGAGAAATTAAACCTGGCGACCGTTTAATCGAAGCAACCAGCGGCAATACAGGCATTGCATTGGCAATGGCGGCGGCGATTAAAGGCTATAAAATGACACTGATAATGCCAAACAATATGACGGCTGAACGGATTGCCGCGATGCAGGCTTATGGTGCAGAAATTATTTTAACGCCAGCGGCTGGAAGCATGGAGACGGCAATTGATTTGGCGCGAGAAATGGAAGCGGCAGGAAAAGGAAGGATTCTTGATCAATTTTCAAATCTCGATAATCCACGCGCCCATTATGAAACCACAGGCGTTGAAATTTGGCGTGACACCGAAGGCACTGTGACCCATTTTGTCAGCGCAATGGGTACAACGGGGACAATTATGGGAACGTCAAAATATCTCACCGAACAAAATCCCAGTATTCAAATTGTTGGTGTGCAACCCGAAGGCGATTCTAAAATTGCGGGCATTCGTCGTTGGAAGGCGGAGTATTTACCAAAAATTTACGAATCAACACGAGTAAATCGAATTATCGAAATTGATCAACTTTCAGCAGAAAATATGACTCGCAGACTAGCCAAAGAAGAAGGCGTTTTTGCGGGTGTTTCATCAGGGGGTGCGGTTTGTGCGGCATTAAAACTAGCAAATGAAGTTGAAAATGCGGTGATTGTGACGATTATTTGTGATCGTGGTGATCGCTACTTATCGACAGGATTATTTAATTCGTAGTTACAAAAAAATGCAGCATCTAAAAAATTGATACTGCATTACACAGAGAAGGATATAAACTCGCTACGCTTAGAGGAACTTTAAATAGTGAGCATATTTTAGCGTTAAATTTCAAACTCGAAAATGTGACAAATTGTCGCGCTATTTAAGCTTTATTAACTTTATTATTACTCAAAAATTCAATGTATATTTTAGGTATCGAAACATCGTGTGACGAAACGGGCGTTGCTATTTACCATTCGCAGCGCGGCTTAGTTCACCATTTACTTTACAGTCAAATTGAAATGCACAGCGAATACGGGGGTGTTGTACCAGAACTCGCTTCGCGTGACCACATTCGTAAATTGATTCCACTCATTAAACAATTGCTACATGAAAGTAAATTAACCAAAATCGACATCACTGTAATTGCTTACACGGCAGGCCCTGGTTTGATGGGCGCGTTATTGGTTGGTGCGGCGACAGCGCAAAGTTTGGCATTTGCGTGGCAAATTCCCGCTGTTGCAGTGCATCACATGGAAGGGCATTTGCTCGCACCCATGTTAGAAGAAAATCCACCCGAATTTCCGTTTGTAGCATTACTGATTTCAGGCGGCCACACGTTATTAGTCAAAGTTGAAAGCATTGGAAATTATGAGTTATTGGGCGAATCATTAGACGATGCAGCAGGCGAAGCGTTTGATAAAACGGCAAAATTACTTGGTTTAAATTACCCAGGTGGCGTGAAATTATCAGAATTAGCCAAATCAGGACAAGTCCGTTTTCGTTTTCCGCGACCTATGACAGACAGACCTGGGTTGGATTTTAGTTTTAGTGGTTTGAAAACGTTTGCACTGAATACCTTTCAAAAATGCGAGAAAACAGATCAAGATAAAGCCGATATTGCATTAGCATTTCAAAATGCAGTTGCCGAAACATTAGCCATTAAATGTCGTCGCGCTTTACAACAAACCGATTTAAAAACATTAGTGGTCGCAGGCGGCGTAAGTGCTAATACACAAATTCGCACGACACTAATGGCAATGATCGAAAAGGAAAACGGACAAATTTTCTTCCCACGTCCCGAATTTTGCACTGATAATGGGGCGATGATTGCCTATGCGGGTTATCAGCGTTTTTTAATGGGTGAAACACAACGTTTAGAGATTTTTGCAAGACCACGCTGGGCAATGAGCGAGCTATAAAACATTTAATTTTTAAAAGAGAGGAAAGGCATGACGGCAGAAAATACACCTTGGACACCTGAAGAATTTGAAGCGCAATTACGCGGAATGGAAAATCTTTATCACATTCACCATCCTTATCATACGTTGATGAATGAAGGGAAACTGACGAAAGCACAATTGCAAGGTTGGGTGGTGAATCGGTTTTATTATCAAGTTTGTATTCCCATTAAAGATGCGAATATTTTGGCAAACTGCCCCGACCGTGAAACACGCACAAAATGGACGCAACGCATTTTGGATCATGATGGACATCCTGGTGATGCGGGTGGAATTGAAGCCTGGATTCAATTAGGTATTGCGGTTGGCTTAACACGTGAAGATATCACCTCGTTAAAACATGTTTTACCCGGAGTGCGTTTTGCCGTTGATGCTTATGTTAATTTTGCGCGACGCGCCGAATGGCATGAAGCGGCAAGTTCATCTTTAACTGAATTATTTGCGCCGAAAATTCATCAGCAACGCTTAGACAATTGGCCCACACATTATCCATGGGTTGAACCTGAAGGGTATGCGTATTTCCGCAAACGTTTAACAGAAGCAAGGCGTGATGTAGAACACGGTTTAACAATTACACTGGATTGGTATAAAACCCGTGAACAACAAAATCGCATGGTCAATATTTTGAAATTCAAACTCGATGTTTTATGGTCAATGGCAGATGCGATGCATCTCGCGTATATTTATGAAATGCCGCCGTATTTTAACGTTAACAAAAACGTTTAGTATTAGAGAAAAACTACATCTCTTTAATACTCGAGAAACTGCCTGAAATTTTACAAGATAAACCGTGTCCAGTCTAAAAACCAGTATTGTCTGCCTAGATATTCTCTAGGGGAAATTACAATGATGACTGAAAAGTACAAGTTAACCGAAATTGAACAAATGGACACATAAAGTGGACCCCATTGTCCAGACAAATAATGTCTTAATTTAAGATAGAGTCTGTTTACACTCCAGCTGAATGGCGCTGTCCCATTTTTTTAAACCAGAACTGATGTTTCTGTTGTTGCGTATTTAT
>BJHG01000012.1 GCA_014191975.1 Methylococcaceae bacterium
TATTAGGTGGGATTATTACACTGGTGATGAAAGCCTTTCTTCCCGTTGTGTAAAAGCGGGGGATTTAATTCGCTTTGCTTGAAGCTGTAAAACAAGAAACCGCCAACCGAAAGGAAGGCGGTTTTTTTGTATTTTTTTAAGATTATTCAGTTATCGGTTTTGAATGCAAAAACAAACGATAACTCAAACAACCCGCGATGAACCCGCCTAAATGGGCCCACCACGCGACATTTGCACCAACTACAGTGAAAAATACGGTTTCTGTCGCATTGTGTAATTGTAATATCACCCATAAACCTAAAAAGGCAATCGCAGGAATGGGGAAAAGAATGGGGAAAATAAAGGGAATCCAAACAATGACGCGCTCAAGCGGATATAAAAAGAAATAAGCCGCCAACACACCAGCAATTGCGCCGGATGCGCCAATAACTGGAATCGTTAAAGACGGATCAAAATACCATTGTAAAACGGTCGCTAACGCGCCACACCAAAGATAAAACAGTAAAAATCGCCACCGCCCCATTCGGTCTTCGACGTTATCGCCAAAAATCCACAGAAACCACATATTCGCCAATAAATGCGTCCAATCGGCGTGAAAAAATAAATTACTGATGAATGAAAAACCGTAATCGGGATGCAAACCAAAATCATGCGCCCATTGTGGATTGGAATAGCGAATGGCAATCATCCCAAACTGGTTGATTGCTTGATAACTGATATTGTCGGGCAACACCCATTGCATCACGACAAAAATGATGGTGCAAAGTGCGATAATCGTCCACGTCATAATCGGACGATGGTTGCAGGGCGCGGTATCTCGAAGAGGAATCATTATATTTTATCCTATACGCGGCGTGGGGATTTAGACGTTCTAAATCCCCATAATCTAGATTTAATTAAACGTAAGTCAACCAGTCCGCATATTTGTCACCACGACCGTGAACAGCATCAAAATAAGCAGTTTGTAATTGTTCCGTAATAACACCACGACTTCCACTGCCAATTTGACGATTATCCAATTCACGAATCGGTGTCACTTCGGCGGCAGAACCCGTGAAAAATGCTTCATCGGCGACATAAATTTCGTCGCGCGTAATGCGTTTTTCAATCACTTCATAACCGAAATCTCGCGCAATTGTCATGACAGAATCGCGGGTAATCCCTTCTAATGCTGAAGTCGTTTCTGGTGTGTAAATTTTACCTTTACGAATAATAAATAAATTTTCCGCACTGCCTTCTGCGGCAAACCCTTGATGATCGAGCATTAACGCTTCGTCATAACCATTTGCTTGCGCTTCTTGCAAAGCCAAAATTGAATTGATGTAATTGCCGTTGGCTTTGGCTTTACAAAATGTGCTGTTGTGGTGGTTTCTGGTGTAAGACGATGTGCGAATGCGAATGCCTTTTTCAATCGCTTCTGCGCCTAAATACGCGCCCCACGACCACGCTGCAACCATGGTGTGAACTTTCAAATTATCCGCCCGCAAACCCATTCCTTCTGAACCCAAAAAGCTCATCACGCGAATATACGCGCTGTCTAACGTGTTTTTTCTGATGGCATCGATTTGAACTTGGTTTAATTCTTCTTTCGAGTGCGGCAATTTCATATTCATGATGTGCGCTGAACGAAATAATCTGTCCGTGTGTTCTTGCAGACGGAAAATCGCCGTGCCTTTTTCAGCGTGATAAGCGCGAACGCCCTCAAAAACGCCCAGCCCATAATGCAGCGTGTGCGTTAAAACGTGAACTTTTGCGTCGCGCCAATCGACCCAACTTCCATCCATCCAAATAAAACCGTCGCGGTCATCCATAGTCATGTTTAAAGCCTCCGAAAAAATTTAAATTTGTGGGGGTTCACTGCGTGAACCCGCCAATTACGATAAGTAGTAGAAATAACGGGTTCACGCAGTGAACCCCTACACAATCAAATTGTGTGAATTAAGCGCGGTTTTCGCCGCCAAAAATTGCCAACAAACTGGGTAAGAATTTCGCTAATTCAGCGGTCATAATCGAAAAATCAATATCAAATTTTTCTTCATACGTTGCCGCTTCAGATTCGCCGACTTGTTCTTGAATCAAATCAAGGAATTTCAACCGTTTCACGCCTAAATTCTCATCTAACACAAACGACAAACGCTCTTCCCAATTTAGTGCTAATTTGATGACTTGTTTGCCAATATCTAAATGATTTTTGATTTCTGGGGCGGCTAAATCGTGACGTTTGCAGCGAATAATTCCGCCATCTTCTTCAGGCGCACGTAATTCGCATTCGTCTTCAATCGTAATTTCAGAGGGCGGTTTTTGATTTAAAACCCATTTTGTCATCGTCAAAACGGGTTTATCAACGGTATTTAATGGAATTGCTGCCAATCCGCCCAATGTTTTACGTAGCGCACTCAATAAATCTTCAGCTTTTTTCGCCGAAGCCGTATCAACGATGACAAAACCATTTTTGGTGTCGATATACGCAAACGTATTGTGCGAAAAAGTGAACGCACGTGGTAATAATTCAAAAATCAAATTATCTTTGAGTTCAGTTTTTGCTTTTTTGGACAACTTGTGTCCTTCTTTTTCTTCAAGCTCTTCAATTTTTTCTTGTAGCATTTCATTGATGACCGAAGACGGCAATACGCGCTCTTCTTTTTTGGCGCAAATCATCAAAAAGCCGTTTGATTCGTGAACTAATTGCTCTGCACCTTTTCCAAGTGGCGCAGTCCAACCAAAACTAAATGTTTGTTGGCTGGTGCAAGGATGAAAGGCTTGAGTTTCGAGTTTTTCAGCAAGTTTTTCGTCGTTAAAAGGAAATTCTTCTGTTAAGCGAAATACGCTTAAATTTTTAAACCACATTTATTATTCCTCAAAAAAAGCCCCTTTTTGAAGGGGGTTGGTGGATTTGTTTTAACGGGGCATTATCACATAATTCTATAGTCTATATCGTGACGCACTATTAATTCTGTACTACGATATTGGGGAATTTGCTGCTAAAGTCTTTCGGTTTTAATGCCAATTTCGCTGCCATTTTTAGCGCAATATCACGGTAAATTTGCGCGGCACGACTTTCTGGATAAGCCACTACAATCGGTGCACCCACGTCAGCTTGTAAACGAATTTGCATATCGAGCGGCAACGCGCCCAAACATTCAATTTTATTAATTTCCGCCATTACCACGCCACCGTCTGTTCCAAAAATAGCTTCTTCATGCCCACAGTGACTGCAAATATGAACACTCATATTTTCAACTAAACCCAAAACGGGGACATTCACTTTTTCAAACATTCTCAAACCACGTTGTGCATCAAGCAGCGCAATATCTTGAGGCGTTGTGACAATAATCGCGCCACTGACGGGAACATTTTGCGCAAGTGTTAATTGAATATCACCTGTGCCAGGCGGTAAATCGATAATCAAATAATCGACGGCTTCCCAACACGTTTCTTTTAGCAATTGTTGCAACGCGCTCGTCACCATTGGACCCCGCCAAATCATGGCTTGATCTTCCGCAACGAGATAACCAATAGACATCGTTTGTACGCCAAACGCTGTTTTTGGTTGCATCGTTTTGTTGTCGCGGCTTTCGGGTGCGCCTGATAATCCCAACATCATAGGAATACTGGGACCATAAATATCCGCATCTAAAATCCCAACATTCGCGCCTTCAGCCGCCAACGCCAAGGCTAAATTTACTGCTGTAGTAGATTTTCCCACGCCACCTTTTCCTGATGCCACGGCAATAATGTTTTTAACGTTTGAAAGCGGTTTCAAATTTTTCTGAACCGCGTGCGATGCAATTTTCACCCGCACATTCACACTAATTTCGTCGATTTCTGGGAACGATTTTAAAAGGTCGGTAAGATCGGTTTTGAGTGTTTCTAAATAACTTTGTGCCGCATAACCTAATTCCACCTCGATGCGAACATTTGCATCCGTGATTTCAATTTTTTTGATAGCTTTCGCGGTGATTAAATCAATGCCGTAATGCGGGTCGATGAAGGTTTTTAAATGGTTTTCGATGTCTTGTTTTGTCATGTTATTTTTTTGATTGTAGGGGCAAATAACACTTGCCCGCTCTTATTTTACGAAATTTGTGAGGAGCGAATATGATTCGCCCCCCCTATTTAAAGATATTTAAAGATAATTTATTTTTTCGCAGATTCCACAGGGAAACCAGCATCCTGCCAGCCTTTTATGCCGCTAGTAACACGATAAACGTGGTGATAACCAAATTCTTTTGTCCACATTGCTGCGGTATTTGAGCGTCCGCATTTGTTCCCGCCACAATAAATCACGACTTTTTTACTCAAATTATTTCCCAAAAGTGCTTTGTAGGCATCTTCACTACCGTCTGCTACATCGTCTTTCCAATTGCGTGTAAATTTACCTTGAAATTCAAAATTAGTCGCGCCTGCAATATAGGCTTCATTGAATTGTATTTGTGGGTGTGCATCGATTAAAACAAAGTTTTCTTTGCTATCAATCATTTTTTTCAAATCCGTAACCGACAATAATTCATAACCACCTTGATCGACGTCGTGATGGATTTTCATCACAATTTCTTCGATTTCGCTTTCTTTGTACGTTTGTGGCTCTGCAAATACTTGTGACGCAAATAATGCAGTAACAGCTAAAGCTAAAAGTGTTTTTTTCATGGTGAATCCTTCGTAAGTTAAGTTAAAGTATTTGTGATTCGATATGTTTCATTTTCTGTTTAAAAATTAGATTGTAAATCTATTCTCTTTTTCCGACTGTATAACATTCAGTGTATAATTCAAGCACGGTTTACATATAATCACAATTCAATAACAACGATAAAATTCACATGTATCAATATAATCATAAAGATCAAATTCTCATTGAAGAGCGGGTTGCGCAATTTCGGCGACAAACAGAACAGTTTTTAAACGGTGAAATTTCCGAAGATGGTTATCGAAATTTACGTTTAAGAAATGGCGTTTATATTCAAACGCACTCGCCAATGTTGCGTGTGGCAATTCCTTATGGTGTTTTAAATTCAAAACAACTTCATAAACTCGCACACATTGCGCGGACATACGATAAAAATTATTGTCACGTCACAACACGCCAAAATGTACAATTTAACTGGCCGAAATTAGAGCAAATCCCTGGTATTTTGGCAGAACTTGCGGAAGTACAAATGCACGCAATTCAAACCAGTGGCAATTGCATGCGTAACACCACCAGCGATCATTTAGCTGGCGTAAGCATTGACGAAATCGAAGATCCACGTCCATATTGTGAGTTGATTCGACAATGGACAACACTGCATCCCGAATTCGACTGGTTGCCCCGTAAATTTAAAATTGCCGTTAGTGGTTCGCGCGATGACAGAGCTGCCACACAATTCCACGATATTGGTTTACATTTAGTTGAAAACGACGCAGGCGAAATCGGCTTTAAAGTGCTCGTCGGTGGTGGTTTAGGACGCACGCCCGTTATCGGACAAGTCATCAAACCATTCTTAGATAAAAAACATATTTTGTCTTATTTGGAAGCGACGTTGCGAATTTACAATTTATTTGGTCGCCGCGATAACAAATACAAAGCTCGAATCAAAATTTTGGTCAAAGAAGAAGGCTTGGAAAAATTCAACGACATGGTTGAAAAAGAATGGCTATTAATTCGTGATGGATTAGAAGTCAGCGATGCACGTTTTGATGAAATAAAATCCCATTTTAAACCGTTTGATTACGACAAAAAAGCGGCTGAAAACACCTCATTTTCAATGTATTACAATGAAAACAAAATCTTTGCAAAATGGATCGAACACAATACCGTTAAACATAAAATCGCTGGCTATCGTGCCGTCTTTTTATCCTTAAAACATCCTGAAACACCACCAGGTGATTTAACAGCAGAACAGTTAGATACCATTGCCGATTTAGCTGTGCGCTATAGTTTTGGTGAAGTTAGAAGTACACATCGTCAAAATTTAGTTTTCGCTGACGTAAAACAAGCCGATTTATTCCAGTTGTGGCAATTATTAAATGTCGCACAACTCGCAACGCCAAATATTGGTACGGCAACAGATATGATTTGCTGTCCTGGATTAGATTTCTGCTCATTAGCCAATGCTGGTTCAATCGGTGTTGCTAAAGAAATCAATGAAATTCTCGACGACATAGATTATTTACACGATATCGGAGACGTTAAAATCAATATGTCTGGCTGTGTGAATGGTTGCGCTCATCAAAGTGTGGGACATATTGGCATTTTGGGTGTAGATAAAAAAGGAGTGGAATGGTATCAAATCACGTTGGGTGGCTCGTCAGAAAATGAAGCGGCTATTGGCGAACGCTTGGGAGCAGCAGTGCCAAAAAATGAAATTGCACCTGCAATAGGCATAATTTTAGATGTCTACATTCAACAACGTTTCCACGAAGAAACCTTTTTAGAAACCGTCAACCGCGTTGGCATTGAACCATTTAAGGCTAAAGTTTATGCAAATTATTAAAAATAATCAGCTTATCAAAAATCATTGGACATTTTTGGAGGATGAATCACCTGTTGTTGACGGAAATATCTGTGTTTCGTTAGCACGATGGAAGTCTGAAAAAATACAATTATTAAAACACCCTGGTAATTTAGGGGTTCGGATTTTAACAACCGATGACGTGGCAAATTTAGGTGATGATGTAGGTTTATTTGCGCTAGTGGAATTGAATGTTTTGGATTTCACTGATGGGCGTAGTTTTTCTCAAGCGTATTTGTTACGGAATCGCTATGGTTTTCAGGGAGAAATTCGTGCTGTTGGCAAATACTTAGCAGATCAAGCATTTTATTTTTCGCGGGTAGGTGTTAATGGATTCGCTCCAGAAAATTTGCAACAAACACAAATGACACTGAATGATTTCACGGGATTTTATCAGTAAAAAATAGTCGTAAAAAAGCCCCACTAAATCTATTTCGTGGGGCTTTTTTACAATCATTATTTATTTTAATTCAGCAGAAAAAAAATTTTTCCTGTCATCGATAAGGACACACCTTCAATTGAAAAATTAATGTGTGACACTAAAATAAATTCTTTATTCGACATGCCTTTAATATGCGTCACTATTTCGTTAGCTGACTTAATTTTATAGCATGGCAAAGTACTTTCTATGGGGATTTTAAGTGTCTCAGTAATCGCTGATAAGCAAGCGTTAATCATGAGATTACCCAGCTCACACATGCCCTCACTTATGAATTCATGCACAGTGTCTATATCATATGTTTCCATACTCATCATTTTTTGAATAACGTATAACACCGTTTCTTCAGAAAACGACAACATCACTTGTATATTTAACTTACCAACAAATTCTAATGTAACAGTACTAAATTTTTCAGATTCTAATTTCAGCGATGAAATACTGACATCACTGAGTCGAATCAACTCTACTTTCGAAACAGGTGGCTGTATAGTTTTTCCAATAACATCGCTTAAAACTTGAGTCGCACATTTTGTTCCAATATTGATGATTTCAGATAGCTTGTCAAAATCAAGCTCATGCTCGATTTTCATTGATCAAATGTCTAAAAAGTAATCGATAGCTTGACTGATTGAGGATTCAGTAACTGGTTTAGAAACAAAGATTGTTCCTAATTCCCGCGCTTGTTCTTGGTAAGTTTCTTGTACGTTTGCAGAAAAAATCACAAGACGAATGTGAGGATATTTCCCCAGAATTTCTTTCGCTGCATCGGTCCCCAACATGCCTGGCATATTGATGTCCATAGTACAGTAATCAGGTTGTTCAATATCAATCATGGCAATTGCGTCTTCACCCGTTACGGCTTCACTAAAAATCCAATCAGGATGTTTTGCGCTGATATGTTGACGGATGAACATTCTTGAAATTTTACTATCATCTACAACTAAAACGGTTTTAGACATAAATTACTCTCTTGATATAAAAATGGTTAATTGAAAACGAACGAATTATCACATAAGCGGCAATAATTGGTTAAGGATTTTTCCGTTTGTAATTAGAATTTGCTTCGGAAAAATTCCTATGTTACCTTGAAAATCGGTAACGGTCGCCCCTGCTTCTTTCGCGATTAACACGCCAGCGGCAACATCGTATAAATTTAATTCCTGTTCCCAAAACGCATCGAGTTGACCATCGGCAACTAAACAAATATCGACAGCCGCTGAACCTAAAAGCCGTTGTCCCGTCGTGGCTTGGGCAATACGACAAAAACGTTCTAAATTATTATTTTCTAAATACGAACGCAAACACGCAAAGCCAGTACCAATCATGGCTTCGCCTAAATCATCAATGTTAGAAACCCGAATCGGTTTACCATTTCGCCACGCGCCCTGCCCTTTTGCAGCGCAATAATAATCATCTAAAGCAGGCGCAAAAACCGCACCGAAAACGATTTCGCCATCGATTTCTAACGCCACGCTAATCGACCAATAATACTGCCCGCGTGAAAAAGAATGCGTGCCGTCAATTGGGTCAACAATCCAACGATTCGTTTGATTTTCAGATTGTCCGCCCTCTTCGCCCAAAAAACCAAATTGCGGATAATGTTCGCGGAGTTGCGCTTGCAAAAAGGCTTCAACCGCTAAATCTGCCGCTGTGACAAAATCACGCGGACTTTTTTTATCGATGGTTAAATTTTTTAAATCACGAAAATGCGTCAGCGCAATGTCGCCAGCGGCGCGAATAATGGGTTCTAAAAGTGGTTGTGAAATAGTCATTTTTTATCCGTTAGTTTGAGAAATTAGCACATTGTTGTTTGCCAACAAGCCGTCACTTGTTCGCGCAATTCGACAAACTCTTGAGCATCGATAATTGTTTTATCACCTTGTAAAACCCGTTTATGTCCCACGTCACGATAAGCACAATACCCATTTTTTAGTGTTTTTTGCTCGTTTTCAGAAATGATACAAGCTGATTGTAAACTGTCCAATAATCGAATGTTGTCCGTGTAAATTGTTAAAACAGACGAATTTGCGGCATTTGCCAACACACCAAATTGCACCATGAATTCAATATCGACAATGCCGCCCGCGCTTTGTTTTAAATCGAATTCTTCAGCAGATTTTGTCGCCAAACTTTCACGCATTTTTTCGCGCATTTCACGGACTTCGATTTTTAGCATTTCAATATCGCGCGGCAAACTCAATACACGTTGACGAATTTCGGAAAAAATTTGCCCCAAATTTACATCGCCAGCAATAAAACGAGCGCGAACTACTGCCTGTAATTCCCACGTCCAAGCGTTTTGCGTCAAATAATTTTCGTAGCTATCAATGTGCGTGACTAACGCGCCAGAATCGCCGTTCGGACGCAAACGCAAATCGACTTCGTACAATTCACCCGCCAGTAATTTTGTATCTAAAATGTGGCGGATTTTTTGCCCCAAGCGTGCGTAAAATTGCGAACACGACAACGGTTTTTCGCCATTCGTCATCGCGTTTCCGTCGGTGCAATCGTAAACAAAAACCATGTCCAAATCCGAACCGTAACCCAATTCAAATCCGCCTAATTTACCAAAACCGATAATTGCAAAATTAGTTTTTTCGTCGTCACATTCGGGCGGATAACCGTGCTTTTCAACCAACATTTTCCACGAGTTTTTCACCACGCAATCAACAAGACTTTCGGCTAAAAAGGTTAAATAATCGCTGACAATCATCAGCGGAATCACGCCCATAATATCCGCCGCCGCAATTCGCAACACATTCACCTGTTTAAATTGACGCAACGCAATCATCAATGTTTCTAAATCGTCGGCATCAATTCGCGCCACGAGCTGATTTAATTGCGCGTCTAAATGGTCTTTTTTTAGCGGTTCAAAAAGTGAGCGCGTGTCCAATAATTCATCAAATAAAACAGGACAACGCGCCAAATACTCGCCAATCCACGGACTCGCCGACGCTAATTTTAACAGTTGCGCCAACGCATTTGGATTTTCAGCCAACAACGCTAAATACACATTTCGACCCGCCACCGCCGTGAACAAAGTCAGCAAACGTTTCAAAGTTTCATCAGGATTCAGTACAGTTTGCAACGTCGCAATCACTTGTGGCATCAAGCGATTGATTACGCCCAAGCCTTTATTACTCAAACGACGAATCGCGGGCGCATTTTTGAAATCGACAATTGCCGCCCAACTTTCAGCCGTATTTTGAAAACCGTAGTCACTCAAATTTTTGAGTAATTCGCTTTCATCGTCCAAACCCGCCCAAATTTTTTGGCTCAACTGTTCAATTTCGTCTTGTTTTGAAACCGAAAAAACCGCGTCGAAAACCGCGTGAACTTTATCTCGCACAGCATTTAATTCGATTAAAAACGTTTCCCAATTCGCAAAACCCAAAACATACGCCATCGCGTTTTTTGCATTTTCATTGGTCGGTAAATCGTGCGTTTGTTTGTCTTGATATTGTTGGATTCGATTTTCAACGCGACGTAAAAAATGGTACGACTTGGTTAATTGCGTTGCGTCTTCGGGGTTCAATAATTCTAATTCTGAAAGCAATTTCAACACGTCCAAAATGCCGCGCGTTTGCAAACTTTTGTCGTTTCCACCGCGAATCAATTGAAATGCTTGCCCGATAAATTCAATTTCTCGAATGCCACCGCGTCCTAATTTGACGTTGTCGATTCTATCTTTGCGCCGTAACTCTTGAACGATTTGCGCTTTGAGCGAACGCAATTCCTCGAACGCGCCATAATCTAAATATCGCCGATAAACGAATTTATTGAGCATCAACATCAACGGTTTACCTTGCTCAAAATCGCCCGCCACTTGCCGCGCTTTAATCATCGCGTAACGTTCCCATTCACGCGCTTGGGTTTGGTAATAATTTTCCATGCCATCGAACGTCATAATCATCCCGCCGCTGTCGCCAAAGGGACGCAGGCGAATATCGGTGCGGAATACAAAACCTTCAACAGTCGTTTCGTCCAAAACACGCACCAAACTTTGGCAAACTTTGGTGAAAAATTCGCTGTAAGTCGTTTCTTTTCGGTCGGGCAACACGCCGTTTTCAGGATATGCAAAAATCAAATCAATGTCGGACGAATAATTGAGCTCATACGCGCCTAATTTCCCCATCCCCAAAACAACGATTTGTTGCGGTGTTCCGTCGGCTAAAACAGGGATGCCCCGTTTTTCAGAGGCTTGAGAATAAATAAAATCCAACGCCGTTTGAATACACGCCTCGGCAAGCCACGATAATTCGCGCAAAGTGTGTGTCAATTCTTCCCAATCTGAAATATCACGCCACGCCAAACGAATCATTTCATTGCGGCGAAAATGGCGCAAAACAATCATTAAATCGGCTTCCGTTTCGATGATTTTTTGCGCTAACTTTTCACGATAAGTGGCTTCGTCGTAGCTTTTGAATAAATCGCCCGATTGACACAATCCAAGTAAGATTTCAGGGCGACGGTCACAATGTTGCGCGACAAATTCGCTCATCGCCCACACTTTCACCATTGCATTTGAAAAATCCGCAGGCAATTCAAGCGTAGTTAAACGCGCTGACCATTTTGTTAAATCAACGTTGGCCGCTACGGATTCGGGCAGTTTTTGAATTTCAGCTACAAACATAATAAAAATATCTAATTAAAAAGTGGTTTTTGATTATTTTACACACCACAACCAATTATTTTCTGCTTAAATGGACGTTATATTTTTATTCTAAAAATAGGTTTAATAATGGTTATATTGTGGACGGATGCGCTGATTTTTAGCTTGCTACTTTTTGTAGCAGCAATTATTTATTTTATACGAGGTAAAGAACATTTAAAACGCCCATTGACGATAATTAAACAAAGTTTAATGGGAATGTCTTCGCTGATAATTTTGCTATTTTTTATGACAATTGGCATTTTAGATTCGATTCATTTCAAACCCGCATCAAAAGATAACGAAATAATCAGCGTGTTGGATTATTGTGCTACACCGTTGCGTGAGCATGGTGAAAAAACCTATTCTGAACCTTTTGCAACCAAGCTTTACAATAAAGAAATGATTGTTGAGTCGAATGAAAATACCCGCTGGGATTATCCACGGTTGAAATTTGGTGGAAAACATTTAGAAAACGATGCTCAAAAATTGAAGGATATTTTTCAAAAAACAACGATTGGCTTTGGTATTGGTACGGGAATTTTCACGTTATTGATTTTCGCTTTTAACCTTAAATCGAAATCCACTTTTTTTGTGTTGATTACCTTAAGTTCTACGTTGATTTATTTGTCGAATTTCTATCACGTTTTCGGTACGGACAAAGTCGGTGAAGACGTGTTTTATCAAACAATCAAAAGCATTCGAACAGGCTTGGTTCTCGGTACGTTGACAACGTTAATTTTATTGCCATTATCATTAGTTTTGGGAATTTTATCGGGGTTTTTTCGTGGCTGGCTTGATGACGCGATTCAATTTTTATACACAACATTAAATTCCATTCCGAGTGTATTGTTAATTGGCGCATCGGTTTTGATGGTACAAGTTTATATGTCGAATCACGAAAACGATTTCACGAGTTTAATCGTTCGTGCTGATATGCGATTGCTGTTTTTGTGTTTGATTTTAGGTATGACGAGCTGGACGGGATTGTGTCGATTGTTACGTGCCGAAACCTTGAAATTACGCGAAATGGAATACGTTCAAGCCGCGTATTCATTGGGCGTAAAACAACACACGATTTTGATTCGACATATTTTTCCAAACCTTATGCACATTGTATTGATTTCAATTGTGTTGGATTTTAGTTCATTAGTGTTAGCTGAGGCGGCGCTGTCTTATATCAATATTGGGGTTGACCCCAGCACTTATAGCTGGGGCAATATGATTAACGGCGCACGCTTAGAAATGGCGCGTGAGCCGATTGTTTGGTGGTCATTGACAGCCGCATTTTTGTTGATGTTTGCATTGGTTTTGGCAGCAAACTTATTTGCTGAAACGGTGCAAACTGCTTTTGATCCGAGGCGAAATCAGTAACTCAGGCGAATCCCGACTTCTGCGCTACGTCCTGCTTCGGGCGCAAAATTTCGTAAATACGACACGGAACTGCGGATATTTTCATCGAGTAAATTTTTACCTTTCGCAAACAGCAAAATTTCAGATTTTGCAAAACTCGCTATTTTGTATTGTGTTCCGACATTCAACAATAAATACGCAGGCGTGGTGGTTTCGTTTTCGCCCGAATTTGTTTGTTCTTCACCGCGCGTTAAACGCACATTGCCTGAAAACGCATTTTTTTCATAACTCAACTGCGTGCCGTAACGCAACGGCGGCATTCTCGGCACGTTGCCACCTTTATCAAACGTGCCGCGCGTGTAATCGCTAAACAAGGTTAAATCCACCGCGCCAAATTTATTATCGAGCAACGGGAAAACCGTTTTGGCTTCAAACCCTTTGAAAATCGCGGCTTGTTGCTCGCTGTGTAAAATCGGAAAACATTCGGCACAATCTGTGTTATTTGCTACAAATTCGCCATCTTCCGCGTTAAATAATTGCGCTGAATCGCGTTGCTGATAAATGTAATCGCTCACCCAATTATGAAAAAAGTTGAAATCGGCTTGCACCCAAGACGCATCAAATTGATAACCTAAATCCAAATTATTCGACAATTCTTTTTTCAAATTTGCGTTACCAACTTCATAACTGCGTGTTGCGTGATGAAAACCGTCCGAAAATAATTCTTGAATTTGCGGCGCACGTTGCGAATGCGTGAACGCTAAACTCAATTTATTTTGTGAATTCATTTGCCACATCGCCGAAGTCGAACCGCTCAACGGAATGTACGAAACATCGTTTCGACCTTCGGGCGTGATTTGCGTCGATTCAGCCCGCCCGCCTAATTCATAAGTCACCGCGCCGACTTTGAGCGATTCGACGTTAAAAATTCCATAAGTCGCAATGTCGGATTTTGGAACGATTTTGCCTTCTTCGCCCAAACCTTGAAAAATGCTGTTTGTCGATTGAAAACCTAAAATACCTTTGTTATTTTTAATTAGTGGCGCGTGTTCGAGTTCAAAACGGCTTTCGTAAGTTTCATTTAAAAATACCGTTCCCGCGACATTGCCATCAAATTCGGTGTGCGCGTAATCGGTGTAACCAAATTTGAGTTTGGCTTTTTCGATAAACGCGAATGGATTATTGAGCTGACTTTTAAAATCGTATTTGGTTTGTTTCATTTCAACATGAACAGGCGTTTCGCCGTGTCCATCGGGTGGAATGCCGTAATTTCTTTCGGTTTGATTGATTGCCGCACCGATTAAACCCACGTCTCCAATCATTGAAAAACCCGCGCTTCCGCCTCGCGCTCGACTTTGCGTATTGTCCGTGAAGCCATAAGTATTTTGTAATTCACCTGCGGGAACAGCGTTAAAACTGGGGTCATGTTGACGCGCTCGCGCTTCGTCAATTGCTGCGCCGCCAATGCTGGTATTTCCTGCGTCACGATAAAAACCGTCAACGTGATACGCGAAATTATTTTTGCCGCCTTCAACTTTCAACGCGCTTGACGATTCGTCGGTGGCGGAATCGTAACGTTGTTCGCCCGCGCCGCCAATGACTTTGTCGAACATTTTTTCAGGCATGCGATTGTCAATCACGTTCACAATGCCGCCCATCGCGCCACTTCCATAAAGCAACGTTGAAGGCCCGCGTAAAATTTCAACTCGTTCGGCAATAATCGGATCAACGCCTGTGGCGTGGTCTGCGCTTAATGAGGACGCATCATTATTGCCCAAACTGTTTTGTAATACTTTGACGCGCGAACCCGATTGCCCACGAATGACGGGAATTCCCACGCCTGAACCAAACGATTGATTGGTTACGCCGAGTTCATTTTGCAAGGTTTCGCCCAGTGTTGAACCTACTTTTGAACGCAATTCTGCACCGTCTAAAATCGTAATCGGATGCGCCGAATCATCAACCGATTCCACAAACGGTGCGCTGACAATCATGTCATCGAGTTTTTGCACAAACTCATCGGCGTAAATTGGCACGGTAAAAATAGGCAATAACAACAACGGTATTTTTTTCAATTTCATCACATTCTCCATTTTTTAAATTTGTTTCACTTTTTGTAATTTAGCCATCAAATCTTCAGCAAGATTAACCAATTCACCATCGGTAATAAAAACTAAGCGTCCAACTTCATCATTGAATTCTCGCATTTCTAAAAAAGTCGGCGGATGCAAATAACCATTTCCGCCTTGCACAATCATTGGTTTTTTATGTTCTTGGGTATAAATCACGCCTTTCACGCGCACTAATTCATGGTGATATGTGGTCAGCAAATCAATTAAAACCACTTGTAACAAATTCCATTCAATTCGATTTTCAAAACGCAAACAAATAATTTTAAAACGTTTCGCCGTTAAATCGTCTTCGACTTGATTGCGTTTCAATGTTTTTTTCTCAGCGGTTTGTTGTGTAAAAAGTAAGCTCGGCGAAATCGCGCCAAATGGCGCGTTGATTTTGGTGGCGTTAGGCGCGAATTTCTCAATCGTTGTAAAACATTTTTGAATTTGCCGCTCCGTGACTAAATCGGCGTGCGTTAAAACAACGGTATCTGCCCACGCGAGTTGCGCTTGCATTTGTGGAAAGCGCGACACGTTTTCATCAGAAATTGCAGAAAATGTGCTGATAACATTTTGCAAACGGTAACGCGCAGATAACCATTTTTGCGTTAATAAAATATCTAACACAGGTTCTGGATTCGCAACGCCGCTAGTTTCAATAATGACGTAATCAAACGGTTTTTCAGTTTGACTTTCCCACGCCATGCGTAAATTTTTAAGCATTGGCATTAACGCATCGCGTGTTTGACAACACAAACAACCACCAACCAATGTTGCTTTGGGTGCTTGATGTTTTTGCAACAAATCTTGGTCAATCGGAATCGTGCCGAATTCGTTAATAATCACCGCTGATTTTGGAAAATGATGCAACAGCGAATTTAACAACGTGGTTTTGCCGCTTCCTAAAAAGCCGCTAATCACGATGACTGGAATTTGCTCAATAATTTTAATTTTCCGACTGACTGGATTCATAAGGTTTGCCACATTGGTGGGAAAAAAACCGCTCGGTGTCGGTTTGATTAAAACTCACATCTTCCACCTGAAAATTATGCAATTTTAAATTATAAAATTGGTCGTAATAATCTTGAACGTCGCGTTTAATCTGTCGCTCAAAATACGGTTGAATTGTTTGCGTTGTGCCATTTTTTCGCATTTTCACATCGCCATTTTTTACGACTAATTCGCCATTTTTAAAGACTAAATCTGCACGATTAAACATCGCTTCTTTGTCCGTTTGCGGATGATAAACCGCAATATCCGCAATTGCGCCTGGCTTTGTGTGTCCACGGTCTTTCAAACCCAGCATTTGTGCGGCGGCGGTGCGCGTCATAATGGCGATTTCATAAAGCGAAAATTCTTTTTTCAAATCCTTTAACAAACTCATTTCAACGGCTTCGGGATGCAATTTCGCGATACATTCCAAACGAAATTCAACATCCATCAGCAACCGAATCAAATGCGGGTAACTGGTAAAAGGTGCGCCATTTGGATGATCGGTCGTGAAAAATAATCGCCACGGATCGTCAGCTAATAAGAAAATTTCTAAGCCAATTAACCATTGCAAACTGTTCACAAAACTTTTTGCTTGATAACGATACGGCACAACGCCGCCGCTCCCTTCGCATTC
Source organism: Methylococcaceae bacterium (assembly GCA_014191975.1). Classification (GTDB taxonomy): domain Bacteria; phylum Pseudomonadota; class Gammaproteobacteria; order Methylococcales; family Methylomonadaceae; genus UBA10906. The sequence goes on from BJHG01000012.1 coordinate 16,676, forward strand.
GCCATCCAAAACCACCCATTTTTTAGGATTGGCATCGTGACGACGACTAAATTAAGCAATCACATCGCCGGAAATTGTCACGGTTTGACCAAATAAAACCTGTCCCACATCCATCGTGATGTTGGGATGTTTGTTAAAACCATCAATCAATTTTGCGGCGGCGGATGAAAAGCCGCGCGAGCCTTCATTGCCATAACCATAAAATTGAATATGTGCTAAGTGCATCGGCAAACCTTGAGCCGCTTCCATTGTCGCAATTGCCGTGTCTACGTTGTTTGGAATGCCTAAATTATTGCAATGCACATGAACAGGATGCGGGAGTTGAATGTCACACGCAGCGCGTTGCAACGTCTGCAAAATGTGCCGAGAACTTACGCCATAATCAGGCACAATATCGTCTAAATCAAAATGGCGAATGTTATTTTTAAACGGATTCGCGCCACCTGCGTTAATGACTTTCAAACCTAAACATTTTGTGGCGTGCAACGTCCACGCAACGTAATCATTGATTTGGTTTTGACTGGCTTTGGCGCGTAATAATCGCAACAAAAAATCATCATTGCCTAAAATCACTAAACCCGCCGTATCAATAATTGGAATATCTGCCATTTGCAAATGTGCGTCTAACGCATTCGCGGGAAAAATCGCAGGTTCAACCACGGTGGTGTAACCCATTTGTGCGTAACGATAACCAATTTCTGTTGTTGACCAACGAGCGGTACTAAATGGATGATTTAACTTTCGTGCCATAAAATTACGGTGTTGTTCAGGCAATAACAAACGGGCTGTATTTACATTTCCGCCTGCAATGTGACTGTGAATATCCACCGCACCAGCCATGACGATTTTGCCTGAAATATCGTAATCGACATCAGGTATTTGCGAATTTTCAGGCGTTGAAATAATGAAACCGTCTGCAAACCAAATATCGCCAATTTCACCATTTAGATTTTGCGCGGGGTCAAAAACTCGTCCGCCTTTTAAGCGCGTTAACATGCGCTAACTCGGCAACTGTCCAAGGTTTCGTGTATGTATTGTTTGGGTAAATCGCGCCCAATAAACACCAACACCGATTGCGGAATTTCATTTCCCCAAACTACGCCCATCGTTTCATCCAAAATCATATGAACACCTTGATAAATCACTTTGCGGTCACAACCTGAAATGTGCAAAATTCCTTTGTAACGCAATAAATCATTACCGTAAATTTTAAGCATCACATCCATAAACGCCATGATTTTTGCAGCATCAAACGCCACATTACTGCGATAAACAAACGAGGTAATTCCCGCGTCATGTTCGTGACTCACATCGTCGAGAAAATCAGGTTCAATCTCTAAAATCGCACTCAAATTAAAGCCGCGAATATCCAAAATTTCAGCAATATCTGTTTCACCAAAATGAACGTGTTTAATCGGCGCACGGGCATTAATGCCGCGTAATCGCGCTTCTATTTTTGCAATTTCTTCAGCAGTGATTAAATCCGTTTTTGACAATAATAAGCGGTCTGCAAAACCGACTTGTTCCTCGGCTTCATGACAATGTTCGAGTTGTGTTAAAGCGTGTTTTGCATCGACAACGGTGATAATTGCATCGAGTAAATAATTGTCTGCAATATCTTGTTCAACAAAAAACGTTTGAGCGACAGGCGCGGGGTCAGCAAGCCCTGTCGTTTCAATAATGACGCGGTCAAAATGCAAGTCACCCTTTTCACGTTTTTGAGCGAGTTCGCCTAAAATTCGTACCAAGTCGCCACGCACCGTGCAGCAAATACAGCCATTATTCATTTCAACAATTTGCTCTTCGCCTTGAATTAACAAATCATTGTCAATCCCTGTTTCGCCAAATTCATTTTCAATAACCGCAATGCGTTGTCCGTGTTCTTCGGACAAAATACGGTTTAATAAAGTCGTTTTTCCCGCACCCAAAAAACCCGTCAAAATAGTGACTGGAATTCGTGAAAAATGGTTATTTTCCAACATAAAATCTCCTTTAAAAAAAATTAAGCAAAATCCAGCGTGAGCAATAATCGACGCGGTGATTTTTCTGATAATTTGGGCGAACGATGCACCGCGCCGTTTTGTTCATTGCCTTCCCATTTCGAACCCTTCAACAAGCCAATTCCGTAGGCGGGCATGATGCTAATGGCATCCATATCGCCTTTAATTAAACCCGAAACAACATCACTCAAACCGCCCGAACCGCTGCCTAATTTGGCGCGATTGACAAACGCATCTTGTAAAAATTCCGTGCCAATTCCGCCATAAGTACACACCAATCGACACGGCACATGGTCAACATGAAATTTTGGACACATCGCTTTATCAAGCATTCCAAAACGCAAACCGACATTTTCAAGTTCAAATAAATGGCTGAAAATATCAATCAAATGAACAATATCCGCGCAAAATTCGGCATAACCTTCAACCAAATGAAATCGTGACGGCAATAATGTTTGAGCGTTAAACGCTTTTACATTGATATTTTCAATCGCGTTCACCGTGCGAGGCTCGGATAATAAATGCGTAACGAACGTTTCAAGTTCATCAGAAACAGCGCGTTTCACCACGCAAATGTTCACGTCAGGTTTATAAATTTCAGTTAAATCTAATAAATTGTCAGAAAAATAAGTGTGTGAATGAGTGGATTCAAATTTAACAATTAGCGGTAATGCGCTCATAAATTTTTAAGTGCCTAAGGAAGGAGAAATTGTTCAAAAATAATAATGGATTGCATAAACGCAATGCCCGAAGCGAGAATGGCGGTTTGTCCAAATAAATTGTGAAGGGTGGAATGTTCATGTAACGCGGGAATCATGTCTGTCGCGGCAATGTAAATAAAGCCACCCGCTGCAATCGGTAATAAAAATACCAGTGACGATTCCGCGATTTGACTGAGAAATAGCGTAAATATCGCGCCAACCACCACTGTTAATGAACAGTAAAAATTATATAAAACCGCTTTTTTCGGCGAAAAACCGCCATAAATTAACGCGCCTACGTCGCCAATTTCTTGCGGAATTTCATGCGCGATAATCGCAAAAGCCGTTGTGACACCCAGAATCGGGTCGGTTAAAAAACTGCCCGCAATCAAAACGCCATCAACAAAATTATGAATGGCATCGCCCACTAAATTCATTTTTGCCATCGGCTGAATGGCGTTAGCTTCGGAATCGGTAAAATCCACGCGGTGATCGTGTCGCCAGCGCACAATTTTTTCTAACACAAAAAAATGAAAACGCCGATTAACGTTGTTAAACAAACGGTTGAAACGGAACCTTGTCGCGCCACCGCATCGGGAATCAAATGAATAAACGCATCGCCTAAAAGTACGCCGACGGCTAATGCGACTAAATATGGCACAATTTGTTGCAGTTTTTCGGGCTTAATCCACAACACAAACAAGCCACTTAACGAACTAAAACTCACTAAAAGACTCGCGCCAATAACCGCCGCTGGAATATCGGAAGGTAAATTCATTTTGAAAATTCAAAGGTTACGTTATGAACAAGAGCTTTTTTGTTTGTCGAACCATAAACAAAATTCGCAATTGAATCGGGTAACCAATTCAAAAAAACGTAACTCAGCATGACGCTAAACACGACCAAAAATACACGGTTTAATAATTTTGCTGAAGTCATGCGATGTCACCGTTTTCAATTTCGTCCAAAAACCAAACAGGAAATTCATCTTTATAATCGCGCCACACATTTTCGCCTACGGCTAATTCCTGATCGGTTAATAAACACGCATTTAATTCGGCAATCGCTTTCTGTTCATCCATATTTTGCCCGATGAAAACCAGTTCTTGCTTGCATTCGTCAAACGATTTTTGCCACTGTCCCGCGCAACCGTGCTGCATTGTTCCGCCTGCTTGTGACCAGGAACCCGCCCATTCTGGACGCGACGCTAACCAAAAAAAGCCTTTTGAACGTAATAATGTGCCGTTATTCCATTCGTCACGATGCAAATAATCATAAAAACGTTCGGTGTGAAAAGGACGTTTTGCCTGAAATACGAAACTCGTAATGCCGTATTCTTCGGTTTCAGGTTTGTGCGTGCCGCGTAATTCTTGCAACCAGCCAGCGGCTTGTTCGGCTTTTTCAAAATCAAATTTTTGCGTATTTAAGATTTTTTCTAATGGCACAACGCCCATCATCATGGGGATAATTTCGGCATCACGATTTAAATTTTGTAAAATCGCGGTGAGATTTTCCAATTCGTCGCGGCTGATTAAATCAACTTTTGAAATTAAAATAACGTTGCTGAATTCAATTTGTTCAACTAATAAATCTGAAATGTTGCGCTCGTCTTCGTCGCTAATTTCGGCATGAATGTCTTTGAGCGATTGCGATTCTAAATAATCACGCATGAAATTCACGGCATCAACCACCGTTACCAACGTATCTAAACGCGCTAAATCCGACAAACTCACGCCATTTTCATCTCGAAACGTGAACGTTTCTGCAACAGGTAACGGCTCGGCAATGCCCGTCGATTCGATTAACAAATAATCAAAACGTTGTTCTTGGGCGAGCTGGGTAATTTCAATCAATAAATCTTCGCGCAACGTGCAACAAATAAAGCCGTTGCTCATTTCGACTAATTTTTCTTCGGCGTAATTTAATGACATTTCGTTTTTAACGAGCGCGGCATCAATGTTGATTTCGCTCATGTCGTTGACGATAACCGCGATTTTTAAACCATCACGATTGGCTAAAATTGAATTTAATAAAGTCGTTTTGCCAGCGCCTAAAAAGCCAGAAAGAACAATGACGGGGAGTTTTTTTGTGGTCATGATTTTTAGGGAAAGTGAATTTTATTGATATGTTATATTATAACACTTATGACGTGTGCGCAATTTATGCCGTGCATTTTTACAATTTAATTAAGTGGAGGCGTGTTATTAGATTGCGTGCAAGTTGCACAAATGCCGTGAATTTCAATCGCTTGATGATGCGCGGTAAATCCTGCCAGCGCGAATTCTTGCCTGAGAGCTTGCATCACAGAATCGGCATGACGTTCTTCGACGTTTTCACATTGCTTGCAAATTAACAGCAATTGTTCGTGAATCGAGCGTAAATCGGTGCATCCGACAAACGCATTCAAACTTTCGACGCGGTGAATAAAGCCTTGTTCGCGCAAAAAATCTAACGCGCGGTAAATTGTGGCGGGTTTAGCCGAGCTTTGTAATGGCTTGATGCGTTCGAGTAAATCGTATGCTTTCACCGCGTGATGGTCTGCCCAAATAAGTTCTAAAACTTGTTGGCGAATCGCGGTGAGTTGCACACCACGTTCGATGCATAATTGCGCCGCCAGCGTTAGCGCGGTATTGATGCAAAGGGAATGATTGTGTGGCGCGGGGTGTTCAGTAGAATTTGTCATAAAAAATAAAAAGTGAGTATGGTTCGTTACAATATAACATCTCAATTCAAATCAGGTGCGATTGAAATTTATTTCTTAGGAGCATTTAATCTTCTAATGACTGTCTATTAAACCCAGCTAAACCCATATTTATATTTTCAGCTATAATTCATACATCTTTTATAAAATAGAATCGGTCAAAATTGTGTCAACAATCAATCAAAAAGTAACTACTTTTCAAGGGCTAATTTTAGCTCTGCAAACTTATTGGGCGGAACAAGGTTGCGTTCTTCTTCAACCGTTGGATTTAGAAGTGGGAGCGGGAACATTTCATCCCGCAACTTTTTTACGCGCCATTGGGCCAGAGCCTTGGCGAGCCGCTTACGTTCAACCTTCACGCCGTCCAACAGATGGGCGTTTTGGTGATAATCCAAACCGTTTGCAGCATTATTATCAATTTCAAGTAATGCTAAAACCCTCACCCGCAGACATTCAAGAATTGTATTTGGGTTCGCTCAAAATGTTGGGTTTTGATTTGCTCGAACACGATATTCGTTTTGTGGAAGACAATTGGGAATCGCCGACGTTGGGCGCGTGGGGTTTGGGTTGGGAAGTGTGGTTGAACGGCATGGAAGTCACGCAATTCACCTATTTCCAACAAGTCGGCGGACTGGAATGTCGCCCCGTCACAGGCGAAATTACTTACGGTTTAGAACGTTTGGCGATGTATTTGCAAGGCGTGAACAGCGTTTACGATTTGGTTTGGACAGAAACACCGAATGGCGTGGTGACTTACGGCGACGTATTTCATCAAAACGAAGTTGAAATGTCAGCATTCAATTTTGACCACGCAAATGTAGAATTTTTATTTAAGTGTTTCGACACTTACGAAGAAGAAAGTAAAAAATTGATTTTAGAAGATTTGTCTTTGCCCGCTTACGAAATGGTGTTGAAAGCCTCGCACACGTTTAATTTACTCGATGCACGCCACGCGATTGCTGTCACCGAACGGCAACGTTATATTTTGCGCGTTCGCACATTGTCGAGAGCCGTCGCCGAAGCCTATTACGCCAAGCGCGAAGCCTTAGGATTTCCACTGTTAAACGCGCAAGGAGCAAACTAAATGACAGCCCAACATTTATTATTTGAATTAGGTTGCGAAGAATTGCCACCGAAAACGTTAATGAAATTAAGCAACGCTTTAACCGCTGGAATCATGCAAGGTTTAAACGAAGCCGAATTAAATTTTTCAAAGGTGAAAAGTTTTGCCGCGCCACGTCGTTTGGCAATTTTCATTGAACATTTACAAGGCGCACAAGCTGATAAAACGGTGCAAAAACGCGGCGTATCCGTTCAAGCGGCTTTTCAAGCGGACAGCACACCAAGCAAAGCCGCGTTGGCTTTCGCGCAAAGTTGCGACGTTGAATTCGACCAACTCGAACGTTTAAAAACCGACAAAGGCGAATGGCTGGCTTGCACTCAAACGATTGCGGGGCAAAGCACGCAACAACTAATTCCTGACATTATTCGCAAAAGCTTGGCGAATTTGCCGATTGCAAAACGAATGCGTTGGGGAAATTCTGCGGTCGAATTTGTCCGACCTGTGCATTGGGCGGTGTTGCTTTATGGCGAAGAAATTATCGAAACTGAGATTTTGGGTTTACAAACAGGCAATCAAACACGAGGTCATCGTTTCCACGCGCCACAAAATTTGACGATTTCAAAACCTGAAAATTACGCCGACATTCTGCTTTCACAAGGCAAAGTGATTGCAGATTTTGAACAACGTAAAAATCAAATCCGCGTCGATGCAGAAAAAGCGGCTTTTTCAGTGAACGGAATCGCGCATATTGACGACGATTTGCTCGAAGAAATTGCCGCATTAAATGAATTTCCCGTACCGATTACAGGGCATTTTGATGAACGCTTTTTAGCGCTGCCTGCCGAAGTTTTAATTACCACGATGCAGGAAAATCAAAAATACTTTCCCGTTAAAAATGCCGATGGTTCGTTGCGTCCTTATTTCATAACGTTTAGTAATATCGAAAGCACAAATCCTGAATCCATTAAAAATGGCAATGAACGTGTCGTTACGCCACGTTTAGCAGATGCAGAATTTTTCTGGAAACAAGACCGCCGTTATTCTCTCGCGGATTTCGCGCCACGTTTAGAAACCATCGTTTTTCAAGCAAAACTGGGAACAGTCGCGCAGAAAGTTCAACGACTTGTAAAATTGGCTGAATACATTGCGCCAAAAATTAATGCAGATGTTGAACTGGCAAAACGTGCCGCCTTTTTAGCAAAAAACGATTTGATGACTGAAATGGTCGGCGAATTCGGTAATTTACAAGGCATTATGGGGCGTTATTACGCGCTGGCAGATGGTGAAAATTCGGCTGTTGCGTTGGCGATTGAAGAGCATTATTTGCCAAAAAAAGCGGGTGGCATGACTCCAGCCAGCGACATTAGTTGCGCTGTGGCGTTGGCTGAAAAAATTGATACATTGGCGGGAATTTTTAGCGCTGGGTTGTGTCCGACTGGCGACAAAGATCCGTATGCGTTACGTCGTGCGGCGTTGGGCGTGTTGCGAATTCTGATTGAACACGATTTAAAACTCGATATTCATGCGCTGACCGAATTTGCATTGTCGTTATTTGCTCACGAATTCGACAAAACTAAAACTCAAATGCTCGTGACGGATTTCATTTTTGAGCGTTTAAAAAGTTATTGTTTAGACAAAGGTTTTACGGCAGATGAATTTGAAGCCGTTTTAGCGGTAAATCCTGCTGAACCGCTGGATTTTATGCAACGTTTGCAAGCCGTGAAAGCGTTCCGTCAATTGCCCGAAGCCGAAAGTTTAGCGGCGGCGAATAAACGTATTTTGAACATTTTGAAAAAATCTGATTCGCCTGCCGAAACGATTGGGAAATTGGTTGAACCCGTTGAAATTACGCTACACGAATTGGCAAAAAAATCGGCGGCGGACATTCAACCGTTACTTGAAAAACGCGATTATCAAGCGACATTAAATCGTTTGGCAGAATTGAAACAGCCTGTTGATGCATTTTTTGATGGCGTGATGGTGAATTGCGATGATTTAGAATTACGTGCCAATCGGCTCGCATTGTTGAATTTGCTGTCGGAACAATTTTTGACTTGCGCCGATATTTCGAGGTTACAAGCATGAAAATTTTCACAAAAACAGTTGCACAATTAAAAATTAATTTTAAAATTTTTAGCAAGCAAGCAAGCATCAGATTTTAAAATTGGAAGTGTGATGAATCGTTTAATGCTGTTTTTAGTGTTGATAAATATTACAGGCGAGGTTATCGCGCAACCCAGTAAATTAGCTTGCCAAAATTTAAAAAATGCGGATTTAACAGATATTCCACTCGAAGAATTAATGGAAATCCCCATTTTTCTTGGTGCATCGCAACAAGCGGCGTGTGCCAACGAAGCCGCGAATATCGTGACGACCATCAGTAACGAAGAAATTTTAACTCGTGGCGCACGCGATCTGGTCGATGTATTGCAACTTGTACCTGGTTTCACGTTAGGCAATGATATGTCTAATATCTTATCAGCGGGGATTCGTGGTATGGCGACTAACGACGGCAAAATGTCAGTGTTTGTCGATGGCATTATGCTGACCGAACGAGTTTATGGATCAAACGTTTTTGGTGGACATTTTCCCGTTGAACAAATTGATCACATCGAAATTATTCGTGGCTCAAGTTCGATTCAGAATGGCAATTTTGCTGAAATGGGCGTAATTAACATCATTACCAAAAATGCTAAAAAGGCGGATGGAATCGCTTTCACAACTGATTATGGGCGATTTGAACGCGGTGAAGCGCGTAAAAATATCAATATCGCAGCGGGTAAAGTTTTCGATAATTTAGAAATCAGTTTTTCTGGCAAGGCTAATGAATCACAACGTAGCGACAGAATTTACACCGACGCACACAATAAAAGTTTTGATATGGCGAATAACAGCCAGCTCGATTCACTCTATGGCAACTTTGCGTTGAAGTATAAAGAACTCGGAATTCGTTTACTGTCTGATGAATACAATGTCGAAAGTCGTGATGGTTTTGCAGATAAAATTCGTCCCAAAGGCAACTTTTTGAGAAATAGCTTTACAACAAACGCCGCGCAACTTGATTTTGAACATCCGTTTAACGCGAATTTTAAACTCAATGCAGATTTTAATGTTTCACAGCAAAAACCGTGGGAGCGTTATCGCGTTTATGATGACAAAACAAAAGCGGCAGATTTAATCGAAAAAACAATTGTTGATAATTATAAGTTCAATACCAAAGCAACATGGATGGCAGATTCTGGCAGTTATGTTACGCTCGGTAACAGTTATCAAATGGATGATTATTCACTTATTGCGCCAACTAAAATCACGTTACCCACTTTCAGTAATTACACCGCGTATACGGAAGGCGTTTATAAAACCGCGTGGGGGGATTTTTTAGCAAGTTTGCGTTTTGATTATTACAACAATTTTGGGACAAATTTCTCGCCCCGCCTTGCCTTGACTAAACAAATTGATAAATTTCATTACAAATTACTTTATACGCATGCTTTTCATGCGCCAACGGGTGGGAATTATCAGCTAAATCAAATCTATGATGAGATAAATGAATTAGGTAGAAAAACGAAAAAGCTTTCACCAGAACGCACTGAAACGTATGAAATTGAATTGGGTTATGAGTTTTCACACAATTTTGAAATTGTGACAAACGTTTTTTGGACAAATATAAAAGATTTGCTGACTTATGGCATTGATACCAATGCAAATCAGTTTTATGTCAACGGAACAGAATCCGATGTTTATGGTCTTGAATCGGGTTTGAAATATAAAAACAAAACACTGGGGAATTTTGATTTAAACTATTCGCTTTATCAAGCGAATCAACATCAAGCATCACAATATTATCAAGCATTTCAAAATGGTAATGTAATTCACCCAACGATGAACTTAGGGTTTCCAACGCATAAAGCAACGCTCAATCACACGTTTGATTTCACACCTAACCTTTCATTCAATCACAGTTTGATTTTCATGAGTGACAGATTATGTTATAGCGGCACGGAATTGCAGCATTACAAACCCGAATGGATTTATAACACTTATTTGCGTTATCAAAATATGCCAATTAAAGGCGCGGAAATTGGTTTGGGTTTGTACGATGTTTTCAATGCACGTTATCAATATGTTCAGCAATACAAAGGGTTCCATCCGCCTTTGCCTGCCGAATCGCGTGAATTGATGTTGCGTGTGTCTTATAAATTTTGATGATGCAAAAATATATTCTCCTCGACCGAGACGGTGTGATTAACCACGAATCAGAAACATTTATAAAATCGCCCGAAGAATGGTTGCCGATTAACGGCAGTTTGGAGGCGATTGCGCTATTAAATCAACATGGTTTTCGCGTCGTGGTTATCACTAATCAATCAGGTTTAGCGCGTGGTTTGTTTGATGAAAAAACGTTAAGTAAAATTCACGATAAAATGTGTGATGCAGTGATTGAATTTGGCGGAACAATCGAAGCCATTTATTTTTGCCCGCATCAAGCTGTTGATTTATGTGAATGTCGTAAACCGAAAGCGGGTTTATTAAAACAATTCGCGGCGGATTACGTGGTTGATTTAAAGAACGTAGTATTTATTGGTGATTCATTACGCGATATTCAAGCTGGACAATCAGTTGGTGTAACACCTATTTTAGTCAAAACAGGTAACGGTTTAAAAACGTTACAAAATAATCCACAATTTTTAACTTCACTTTTAATTTTTGAAAATTTATATGACACAGCAAAACACATCATCGGTCGATAATCGTCCAAAAAATTACATTGGTTCTGGCTTACTTTTTTTCAGTATTTTTTTCACCGCGACAATTGAAGCGACAATTTTGTTTTCGTGTTTTTGGTTGCCATTTGAATTTCGTTACAAAATTGGCAAGTTGTGGTGCCGTTTAATGCTTTGGATAATGGAAATGACGGTTGGTTTAAAATATGAAGTTGAAGGATTGGAAAATGTAAATCCCGAACAAGCGTCGATTATTTTCAGTAATCATCAATCGGCCTGGGAAACATTGGGATTGCGTTATATTTTGCCCACGCAATCGGCGGTGATAAAACGTGAATTATTGTATTTGCCGTTGTGGGGGTGGTCGTTATTACTATTGAAATCCATTGTGATTGATAAACGTAATGCGCGTAGTGCGTTGAAAAGTTTGGTGAAGGATGGCACAAAATACTTGAACGAAGGCATTTGGGTTTTGATTTTCCCCGAAGGCACTCGCGCTGGCGCACGCGAAGTGTTGCCTTTCAACATTGGCGGCGCGATGTTGGCACATAAATCGGGATTTCCCGTAATTCCTGTTGTACATAACGCTGGCGATTTTTGGACACGATACAGTTTCTTTAAATACCCAGGCACGATTAAAGTAAAAATCGGTGCACCAATTGAAACCAAAGGACGCAAAGCGACAGATATTAACGCCGAAGCCCAAGCGTGGATAACAACGGAATTGGCAAAATTATAAAATGTTACAAATTGGGAATTTCCAGCTTTCAAATAATCTAGTTCTCGCACCCATGGCAGGTATTACTGACGCGCCATTTCGAGAACTTTGCACCCAATTTGGTGCCGGATTAACCGTGTCAGAAATGGTCGCGTCAAATCCTATTTTGCGCCATCATCCGCGAACCCTATTACGAGCTGAGCATACTAAAAATAGTGGTTTGCGTTCGGTTCAAATTCTCGGCACAAATGCTCAAGATTTAGCCGATGCCGCACGTTTTAATGTTGAAAATGGCGCACAAATTATCGACATCAACATGGGTTGCCCTGCCAAAAAAGTTTGCTCTGTTGCAGCAGGTTCGGCTTTGTTACGTGATGAAAATTTAGTCAAGGAAATTCTCGATGCCGTTGTAAATTCGGTTGATGTTCCTGTCACATTAAAAATTCGCACAGATTGGGACTCTGAAAATAAAAACGCGCTCACGATTGCGAAAATTGCTGAAGATTCTGGCGTAGCGGCATTAACGATTCATGGTCGAACTCGCGCTTGTAAATTTGAAGGTTTCGCCGAATATGAAACGATTAAACGCATCAAACAAACAGTTAAGATTCCAATTATTGCAAACGGTGATATTGATTCGCCACAAAAAGCGCGTTTTGTCTTGGATGAAACTGGTGCAGATGCAATTATGATTGGACGTGCTGCACAAGGAAATCCGTGGATATTTCAACGAATCTCACATTTTTTAACCGAGGGTGAATTACTAAAATCGCCACAAAAAAACGAAATTTACGGTGTTTTAACACTACATTTAGAAAATTTGTATTCATTTTACGGTTCAGGTTTAGGTGTCCGTTTAGCACGAAAACATATAAGTTGGTATTTACGCCACATTGACAACATCGATTTAGAACTAAAAACACAAATCAATCAAACTTTAGAGCCTATAAAGCAACTGGATTTAGTACGGCTGGCATTGGATTTATGAAAAAATATCTTATCGTTTTTATCACGTTAACCATCACCGCTTTAGTCGTTGCACTTTCAAATTATTGGCTCACGCATAAACCACGAGCGAATCGTGCTCCGAAAACAGTTTCTGCACCATTAGTTGAAACGCTAAAACCGACCATCAAAAATCATCAAACTACGATTCACGCGATGGGAAATGTGATTGCATCGCAAAGTGTGAATTTAACGCCGCGAATTAGTGGTTTAGTGATTAGCGTGAGTCCGAATTTTATCGAAGGTGGTTTACTGAAAAAAGGTGAATCACTTGTTGAACTCGATCCAACAGATTATTTATTGGCTATAAAACAAAGTGAAAATGACGTTACAAAAGCACGTTACAATTTAACTATTGAACAAGGCCAGCAAACGATTGTGCAACGTGAAGTACAATTATTGGAATCTGAATTACACGGTCAATCTGAAGAATTAGTGTTACGAAAACCACATTTGAAATTAGTGCAAGCCGCTTTAATTGCTGCAGAAGCATCACTGAAACAAGCACATTTAAACCTAGAACGCACAAAGCCGGTTGTGCCGTTTAACGCAATTATTACGTCACGAAATGCGAATATCGGTGCATGGATGCCTGCATTTTCAACAGGAACACCGTTAGCTAAATTGGTTGGAACAGATAATTTCTGGATAAATGTTTCAGTACCAATTGATAAATTACGCTGGTTAAAAATCCCTGAAATCAATGGCACGGAAGGTGCGGTTGCAAAAATAACTTACGAAAGCGCATGGGGAAAGAGCATTTATCGTGAAGGTATGATCAAACGTTTGCAAGCTGAAATTGAACCTGAAGGACGAATGGCAAAAATTTTGGTTGAAGTTGATGATCCACTTTGTCAACGAGCTGAAAATAAAACCAAACAGCCATTAATGCTTGGAACATATGTACAAGTTGCGCTCGAAGGTTTGATGTTAAATGACGTGATTGAATTACCCGAAACAACGTTGCACGAAGGAAAAACGTTGTGGTTGTTGAATGAAAAAAATGCGCTTGTATTTATGAATATCGAGCCAATTTGGTTAGAAAATGGCAAAATCTATTTAACAAAAAATACGCTACCAGAAAATACTGTAATAATTACAAGCGATTTAGCCGCGCCAATGATTGGAATGACACTGAAAACAAACTAAATGAGTTTCAAGTCTGCTTTAGAATTTCACAATCGAACGATTGTCAAGTTGGTTTCAGAAATTGAACAGCAACGGAATTTGCTGTCGGTGGTGCGAAGTGTGTTGCCAGAAATATTAGCACAACACACGCTGCATTGCGTGATTCATGACGCAACGTTGTTTATTTATACCGATTCATCGGTATGGTCGTCACAATTACGCTTTTACAATTCGACCATTTTGGTGGAGATTCAGAAGATAGTTGCTGAACCGATTAAAACGATTCAAATTCGTTTGTCGAGAAGTTGATTCATTGCATCAAATGATAACCGTTTGCATTTAGGGTGCTTTTTTATTATACTTGCTTCATCATTTTTATGGAGTAACGTTTCATGTTTAATTCTAAAAACACTTTCAAACTTAGCATTATCAGTAGTTTACTGCTTTCTACTTCCGCTTTTGCGTTGGAAAAACCGAAATCAATCGACGATATGTGGAAAATCATCGAAGCCCAACAAAAACAAATCGAAGCATTGCAACAAACCAAATCATTGCCCGAAGAAATCCCCACCAAATCGCCCAATTCTGAAGTCAAAACGTTAGAACGAAAAACCGACATTTTGAGTCAAGAAGTGGAAAAACTTCGCACCAATTTATCAATTCCCGAAGAAGCACAATACAAAAGTGCTTACGGTTTAGGTCCCGCAGCATCAAAGGTTTATCAAGTTGGCAAAGGGCTTTCGATTGGCGGTTACGGCGAGGCGAATTACCGCAACGTAGTCAGTGATAAAACGTCAAAAGACAGCGCAGATATGTATCGCGTGGTTTTATACGCAGGTTATAAATTCACCGACAAGATGTTATTCAACAGTGAAATTGAATTTGAACACGGCTCAACAGATTACGAAGGTCAAGTATCAGTAGAATTTGCCGCATTAGATTTTTTCATCAATCCGTTAGCTAATATCCGTGCAGGTATGGTTTTAGTGCCGATGGGCTTTATCAACCAAATTCACGAACCCCCATTTTATTTTGGTAACAATCGCCCCGAAGTGGAACGCCGCATTATTCCTAGCACTTGGAGCGAAATGGGTGTGGGTTTATTCGGGCAAATTACACCTGAATTAACGTACACGACTTACGTTGTGAACGGTTTGAATGCACAAGGTTTTGGTTCAGGTGGTATTCGTAGCGGTCGTCAAGGCGGCAGTGAAGCAACCGCAGAAAATTTTGGTTATGTGGCAAGACTTGATTACACACCAACTTATTTAACAGGTGTAACGCTTGGTGCATCGGGTTATGTAGGCGATTCGGGACAAGATGGAGATTTTGGCGGCCAAAAAGTGAATGCGTTCACACAACTTTATGAAGGTCACGTCCAATGGAAATATCGCGGTTTAGAATGGCGTACGTTGGGTTCGGTCGGACGAGTTGATGACGCGGGCATTTTAAGTGCCGCGAAAGGTCAGGCAATTGGTTCAGAAAGTTACGGATTTTATACCGAAGTCGGTTATGACATTTTGCCGCACATTATTAAAAACACGGATCAATATCTCGCACCATTCTTCCGTTATGAACAATACGACACGCTGGCGAAAGTGCCTGTGGGTTATGCGGATAATGAAAATTTAGATCGTCAAATTTATCAAGTAGGTTTGCAGTATAAACCCATTCCAAACGTCGTCATTAAAGCCGATTACCGTAACTTTGTAGCAAAAAAAGGCATCGTTGCCGATGATTTCAATTTAGGTTTTGGTTTTATTTTCTAAAAATTGATAACCCAGGAACAACCATGTATATATGCGTTTGCAAAGCGGTAACCGATAAACAACTCGTTAGCGTGATTGAAAGTGGCGTGTGTACTCGCCGTGAACTCACACATTGTTTAGGCGTTGGAAAAGATTGCGGTAAGTGTAACAATGAAGTGAAAAGTTTATTAAAACAACACAGCCGGCAAAATGAAAATTATCAATTTGCCGCTTTAGCTTGAAGGATAACATATGAAAGGCGATACAAAAGTAATTGAGTTTTTAAATCGTGCGTTAGAAAACGAATTGACCGCAATCAATCAGTATTTCTTGCACGCAAGAATGTATAAAAATTGGGGTTTTGCAAAACTTAACGAAAAGGAATATCACGAATCAATTGACGAAATGAAACACGCTGACCAATTGATTGAGCGGATTTTATTTTTGGAAGGACTGCCGAATTTGCAAAACATCGGCAAAATTTTAATCGGTGAACATCCGCTCGAAATGTTGCAATGTGATTTGAAATTGGAACACATCGCCGTGCCGTTGTTGCGTGAAGCGATTGAACATTGCGAAAACGTGAAAGATTTTGTATCGCGTGAATTGTTTGCACATATTTTGGAAAGTGAAGAAGACCACATTGATTGGCTTGAAACACAACTTGAATTGATTGAAAAAGTCGGCATTCAAAATTATTTGCAGTCGCAAATGTAATTTAAAACAATCATTCAAAAATCGTAGGGGCGGGTTCAAAACCCGCCCTTTTTCGTTTCAATCTAGGCTAAACTTAGGCAACACAAATCTTTTGGAATTTTCATTTTAAACATTATCGAATTAAACAACGCGCCACCCGCATTTGTATTGATTTCAATAAGTTTTAAATCATCATTTTTATCAATATGAAAATCGTAACCAAAAAACACCTTTCGCTTTTAGCGCAAAATGCGTGGTTTGTGACGCATAACTTAAAACGTGATTTTGATAATCAGGCAACAAGATAACAGATTCAATTTCAGTTATGATTTCACACTGTTGCCGCAGAACATTTTTAGATACAAAAACGAGAGAATTTGCAAAGAGATTTTCGGGCAGCAGAACATAGAGACACGAAAATGCGTCTCGATTTAATGTGAAAGAATCCAAATTATTTTCGTGTAAATTTTTGCATTAACGCAGATTTTCGCTGTGGTTCTGTTGTTGATTGTGTTGATAACTGCACAGATGAAGCAATAGGTTCAGCCTGTACAACAGGTTGGGTCTCCTCAATAACAGGAGCAACAGCTACCACAGTTTCAATCTCTACAATAACCGGTATAACCGCTTGAATAACAGGTGCAGCGGCTTGAATAACAGGAATTGTTGTAGCGACAATATTATAGAGACTAAAATTATCGTTTAGTGACTGAACTAAGTCTTTAGCTTTATTTAGCAACGTAGTGAGCCTACCTTTTGACTTGTTGTCCCAGCCAACTGGATCGTTAATTGGCAGCATCATGCGCGAAAAAGTCAGATTTTTTTCGAACAGCGGCACTAAATTTTCAGTCAATTGTAGTTGTTTTTGACGTTTCATGAGAGATCGAATTGTGATTGTTGCGATTAATTTACTAAATAAAACATGCAACGGAATCATGAATGCAAGCATCATTAATGTAATTACTGCTCCGACAATTGGGTCAAATAACAATTCTAAAAATCCCATTCCTGCAACTTCTGCAAAAACAGCTAACATTGCGAAAAAGCCTAAAACAACAAAACTTGAAAATACTGAGCCTTCTTTCCAATAAAATTGCGCTGCCTTAACTTCATGAATTAACACCCGTTCAACATCGAGAATACTTTTTTCGAGTGAATGTAAAACCCTATATGAACGTTGTAAACCAGCATTTGTAATGCGTTGTTCTAAAATTGCAAAATCCATTGACGCTTGGTCTTCAAGTTGCGAAATACCAATAAACTGCCCGATTGTCAGCCCTGAATCAGCCAGTTTTTTCTGCCATGCAACAGCGTTAGACGTCATGTCGTCAAATAAATAAACGAGCTTATTGCTTTCTTGTTGCTTAATAAGCGTGGCGATTAACGCTTTCGCTAAATCAGTTGTTGAATTAAAAATATCACAAAAAACCAAAACAACGTCCGATTGCTCCATGCTGTAAGTTGTTACGAAATTAGAAATCTCATAATTTGTCGCATGAATAAAATTTGGAATATCGATAAACAATCGTCCCTGCAATCGTGGACTGTTCAGCATTTTCATTTCCAAATGCGTGTTAATTCGTTCGCCTTCACCTTTTTTTAATTGTTCGAGTTTTTGACCGATTCGATAAAAAGGATACCGAAAATCTACATCTAATGCGGTTGCAGGTAAAATTGTTTGATTAGTTTGTGGACTGTGCATTAAAACAGTTGTTTTATGCGTTGGCGAAAGCTCAACGTTTAAATAACGTGCTAAAAAACTTTCTTTTGCACCAGAATTCCCTCCAACGATACTAACGGTTGACCACCACGAAATCTGAGTTGCAGTCGTATCATCATTGTCTATCAGTCCCAAATCAAATTCAAATTGATCAAGTTCATGAAACACATTAATCGCATTTTGTAATACAGTATTTTCTATCCCAAATTGGCTTTGGAGATTTATTAAATGTTTACTCGCTATTTTCTCAGTCATTTTGTCAGCGTCCTAGTAAAGTAAAAACTAAAGAATACCTATAATAGTCAGATAATGCAAAAATGAGAGCTTATGCCATAATGCGTAAATTCTTTAAATTTAAAACAATGGATTTTTTTTAATGACATCACGAAAAATTTTAGTCACTAGCGCGTTACCTTACGCAAATGGTGCAATTCATTTAGGGCATTTGGTTGAATACATTCAAACCGATATTTGGGTTCGTTTTCAAAAACAACGTGGTCACGAATGTTATTACGTTTGTGCGGATGACGCGCACGGCACGCCGATTATGCTTAAAGCGGATCGTGATGGCATTACACCTGAAGAATTGATTGCCGAAGTGGGCAAAAATCATATTGCCGATTTTAACGAATTTGGCATTGCGTTCGACAATTATCACAGCACGCATTCGGACGAAAATAAAACGCTTTCATCGTTGGTTTATACCCGTTTGCGCGACGCGGGACACATCAGTTCGCGCACGATTACACAAGCGTTTGATCCCGTCAAAAATATGTTTTTGCCGGATCGATTTATCAAAGGCGATTGCCCAAAATGTGGCACGAAAGACCAATATGGCGACGGTTGCGAAGTGTGTGGCGCGAATTATTCGCCCACCGATTTGAAAAATGCAGTGTCAGCCGTTTCGGGTGCCACGCCGATTGAAAAAGAATCCGAACATTACTTTTTCGATTTGGCAGATTTCACCGATATGCTGCGTGACTGGACAAACGCCGGACATTTGCAAGCCGAAGTGCGTAATAAATTGGCCGAATGGTTGGAAAGCGGTTTGCAACAATGGGATATTTCGCGCGACGCGCCGTATTTTGGTTTTGAAATTCCCGACGCGCCAAATAAATATTTTTACGTTTGGCTCGATGCGCCGATTGGTTACATGGCCAGTTTTCAAAATTTGTGCGACAAAACCGATTTGAATTTCGATGATTTTTGGGCGAAAGACAGCGATGTTGAGCTTTATCATTTCATTGGTAAAGACATTATTTATTTTCATGCGTTGTTTTGGCCAGCGATGTTGAGTGGCGCCAATTTCAGAACGCCCGACGCCATTTTTGCACACGGGTTTTTAACGGTGAACGGTGAAAAAATGTCGAAATCACGCGGCACATTTATCACTGCTCGGACGTATCTTGATCATTTAAATCCTGAATATTTGCGTTATTACTTCGCGGCGAAATTGAGCAACACCATCGACGATATTGATTTGAATTTTGACGATTTTAGTCAGCGCGTGAATTCGGATTTAGTCGGCAAAGTCGTGAATATCGCCAGCCGTTGCAGTGGTTTTATTCGTAAGAAATTCGATAATCAATTGTCGGCAACCTGCGTTGAATCTGAATTATTTGCTGAATTTATCGCAGCAAATGAAACGATTGCAGAAAGTTATGAAAATCGTGAATTTGGCAAAGCCATGCGTGAAATTATGGCGCTAGCGGATAAAGCAAACCAATATATTGATGATAAAAAACCTTGGGCGATTGCCAAAGAAGAAGGTAAAGACACTGAATTACATGACGTTTGTTCAGTTGCGATTAACTTATTCCGCATTTTAGCGGCGTATTTGAAACCCGTTTTACCTGCATTGACGGATGAAGCAGAAGCATTTTTAAATGCACCCATAGTAACGTGGATTGATGAACTGCAACCGCTTGTAAATCACGAATTAAATGATTTCAAACCCTTAATGACAAGGGTTGAAGCTGATAAGATTACGGCAATTATTGAAGCATCGAAAGCAGATTTACTTAAAAGTGAAAATTAGAAATTTAGTGAAGAAATTTCAAGCACCATGTTATTTGTGTCAGAAAATTATGTAACACCGCACGCAATTTCAAAAAACTATAATACAATGCACACATTACGCATACATTACAATTTTTACTGAGGTGATTAATCATGACAGAACTTATGAGCAGTGGCCTAGAGTTGCTTTTTGCAGGCATGGGCATCGTATTTTTATTTTTAACAATGTTGGTTTATACAATTAACATCATGTCTGGATTAATACAACGTTATCTTCCCGAAGAATCTGTAACGAGTACCAGTATTCCTACTATTCAAACAGGTACAATTGATAAAGGTTATATCGCGGCAATTACTGCTGCGGTTCATCAATATCGTAGTACATATTAAATTTTCTTTTAACCCCCTGCCAGTAAAGCAAGGAGATATAAATGGCTGTTAATACTAAAAAATTAGGTATCACCGAACTCGTTTTGCGTGACGCTCACCAATCGATTTTAGCTACACGCCTTCGCACTGAAGATATGTTGCCGATTTGCGGTCAATTAGATGACATCGGTTATTGGTCAATTGAATCATGGGGTGGCGCGACATTTGATGCGTGTATTCGTTATTTGGGTGAAGACCCGTGGGAGCGATTACGTGCATTAAAAGCGGCGATGCCGAAAACGCCGCAACAAATGCTGTTGCGTGGTCAAAATTTGCTCGGTTATCGCCATTATGCTGACGATGTGGTGGATAAATTTATCGAACGCTGTGCGATAAATGGCATTGATGTTTTCCGTATTTTCGACGCGATGAACGATACGCGTAACATTGAACATTCGATTAAAGCCGTTAAACAAACTGGCAAACACGCGCAAGGCACTATTTCTTATACAACTAGCCCCGTTCATACTTTAAAAACATGGCTTGATTTAGGTAAAACGATTGAAGACATGGGGGCGGATTCAATTTGCATCAAAGATATGGCGGGGTTGTTGAAACCATATGAAGCCTTTGAACTCGTGTCAAAATTGAAAAAAAGTACATCGATTCCAATTCATTTACATTGTCACGCAACAACAGGTTTAAGTGTTGCCACGTTAATTAAAGCAATTGAAGCGGGCATTGATAATGTTGATACCGCTATTTCATCTTTAAGTATGACATACGGTCACAGCCCCACAGAAGCGATTGTGGCGAGTTTAGAAAGTGAAAAACGCGCGACTGGCTTAGATTTACTTAAACTCGAAGAAATTGCTGATTATTTCCGTAACGTGCGCAAAAAATATGCCCAATTTGAAGGCGATTTGAAAGGCGTTGACGGGCGTATTTTAATTGCACAAGTACCTGGTGGCATGTTGACGAATATGGAAAGTCAACTTAGAGAACAAGGCGCATCCGATAAATTTGACGAAGTATTAAAAGAGATTCCACGCGTACGTGAAGATTTAGGTTTTATTCCACTCGTGACACCGACTTCACAAATTGTTGGTACACAAGCGGTTATGAACGTCATGAGCGGCGAACGTTATAAAACGATTACCAAAGAAACTGCCGGGATTTTAAAAGGCGAATATGGTGTTACGCCTGCGCCCGTCAATGCTGAATTACAAGCCAAAGTTTTAAACGGCGCACAACCAATTACTTGTCGTCCCGCCGATTTAATCGACGCTGAAATGGATAAATTGATTAAAGACGTTCAAGAAAAAGCTAAAGTTGAAAATATAAAATTGACAGGGAATATTGAAGAAGATGCGTTGATTAATGGTTTATTCGCGCAAGTCGGTTGGAAATTTTTGGCGAATCGTAATAATCCAAGTGCATTTGAACCCAAACCGGATGCTGAAGCCTTTGCCGCTGCCAATATGCGTAAAAAAGACGATGGCGTTGAATCTTACACGGTGAATGTTGACGGTAAAAATTTCAATGTAGCGGTTGCAAAAGGTGGCGCGATATTAAATGTTCAACCAACTATTTCAACAGCAGCACCGTTAGCCGCTGTAGCTGGAACTGGCGCGACGATTGAAGCTCCGATGTCGGGAACCATTTTAAAAGTATTGGTTCATGCAGGTAGCGAAGTTAAAGAAGGTGACATTGTGGTGTTAATGGAAGCAATGAAAATGGAAACCGAAATCCGTTCAAAATTTGCGGGTGTTGTAAGTGCTATTCATGCGAAAGAAGGCGCGGCTGTAACAGGCGGTTCTGTTTTAGTGTCGCTCTAAGGAGGAATTATGGAAAATCTAACATCTTTATGGCATAGCACAGGTATTTACAACTTTACGAGTGGGCAAGCATTTATGATGCTGGTTGGGTTTTTGTTGTTGTATTTAGCGATTAAAAAAGGATTTGAACCTTTGTTATTGTTGCCAATTGGTTTTGGTGCAATTTTGAGTAATATTCCTATTGCGGGAATTACTGAAGAAGGCGGTTTGCTTTATTACCTTTATTTCGGCATTAAATTGGGTCTGTTCCCGTTGCTTATTTTTATGGGTGTAGGTGCGATGACCGACTTTGGTCCTATGCTGGCGAATCCAAAAACGTTGTTACTGGGAGCCGCCGCGCAAGTCGGTATTTTCGCGGCATTGCTTGGTGCGTTGGCTCTGAATGCCATTCCAGGTTTAGAATTTTCATTAAAAGAAGCCGCCGCGATTGGTATTATCGGCGGCGCAGATGGACCAACAGCCATTTATGTCGCATCGAAACTCGCACCCGATTTATTAGGCGCGATTGCTGTTGCCGCCTACTCGTACATGGCGTTGGTGCCATTGATTCAACCACCAATTATGCGAGCATTGACGACCGAGGCGGAGCGTAGAATTGAAATGCAGCAATTACGTCACGTTAGCAAAACTGAAAAAATTATTTTTCCGTTAATGCTATTAATATTATCAATTTTGTTATTACCTTCTGCCACACCGTTAGTTGGCGCGTTTGCGTTCGGTAATTTAATGACTACATCAGGTGTTGTTGAACGTTTAAGTCAAACCGCACAGAACGAATTGATTAACATTGTGACGATTTTTTTAGGCTTATCCGTAGGTTCAAAACTCAGTGCGGAAGCGTTTTTACAAGTCAAAACATTGGGGATTTTAACGTTAGGCGCCGTGGCGTTTGCTATTGGCACAGCATCTGGCGTAATGATGGCGAAATTAATGAATCGCTTTAGCGACACGCCAATTAACCCGTTAATTGGCGCTGCCGGAGTTTCAGCCGTTCCGATGTCGGCTCGAGTGGCGAATAAAATTGGTTTGGAAAGCAATCCACATAATTTTTTATTGATGCACGCGATGGGACCCAATGTGGCGGGCGTAATTGGTTCTGCGGTCGCAGCAGGTGTGTTATTAAGTTTGACTAAGTAAATCTTGGCATAAATACGACTGCTATAATTTTCAAACTTCCAGCGTGAATGGGAGTTTCTTTTGAGTTATAAACATAGAAAAACTAGGCGGAATTATGTCACTTCATTGCTTAATCTACACGAGCATCGCATCGCAAAAAATGACAGATGAGGATTTGAAAGCTATTTTACAGAAAGCCCGACCTCGTAATGCCGCATTAGACATTACAGGAATGTTACTTT
>BJHG01000013.1 GCA_014191975.1 Methylococcaceae bacterium
GTGTTATCCACGCCTGTCTTTCCGCTATAGGCTGATTCCAGACTTTTTTTTAAGCCAATCTAATTCCATATTCAACTGCCCAATTTTGGCATACAGCCGATCCGGATCGCTCTGTGCATTGACAGGCTTGGGACCCCGTTTACCTTCAAAAAGACTACCCGCATTGTCCATCAATTCCTTTTTCCATTGACTTACCTGGGTCGGATGGACTCCGTTTTCCTGGGCGATCTCATTGATTGTCTTTGTGCCTTTAACCGCTTCCAAGGCAATCTTAGCTTTTTGTGATCCTGTAAAAATCTTCCGCTTGCTTTCACTCATTTGCCACTTCTCTTTTTTCGACAGAGTATAGCTTAAACTATTGTCCGGATTTCAGGGTCCACTATAGGTGGCGTTTGAATCTGATGAGATTGTTATTCAAATTGAGTCAATTGATTTACATCAAATTATTACGAACTTAGCGGTAAATGCCTGTGATGCAATGAAGGAAAATGGTGGAATCATTATACTATTTCTTTAAAAATACTAACAAACTTACAAGCCTGTTGTGTCACGTGCGCCGAAAAAATTGATGGCGAGTTTATTGAATTAAGTGTGATGGATAATGGAACAGGCATTCCCCCTGAAATTATTGACCAAATGTTCGCTGCTTTCTTCACAACAAAAAACGAGGGAGCAGGTACGTGATAAGGGCTATTTCTGTAAGTGGAATGGTACATCCCTCAGGTTGGCATCTTTCAATAGATTCAAAATTAGATGCGTTAAATCATGGGACGACATTTAAATTATGGTTTCCAATTTCTGCCAAAGCTTAATAATTAAAAGCGTAAATGTAGCAGAGTCGTTAACTGCAAAATGCATGCATCCTAAAAAATTCCATTTTGGTGCGTTTATTTGTACTTTATGTAGTTAAAGTTCACTATCGCCGTTTAAGTAAAGATTATGAAGTCTTAACCGATTCAAGTACGGCGTTCATACATATTGCGATGATAAACTTGATGCTCGGACGGCTTTAAAGCGGATTTCTGACTTTTAAAACACGCACTAAGAATCCAGTAAATTAAGGTATCGCGGTATTTTGGCATATAAGATGCTTATATCATATTAACTTTATTTTTAATCTTAAGGATTTTTATGTCATTGCAAACTTTTAACCTGTTTTCGCTTACCGGAAAAATGCGGATTCTGCACGCTTCGTGGCTCGCGTTTTTTATAACGTTTGTTGTTTGGTTCAATCACGCGCCGTTGATGATGGCGATTGCGGAATCGCTGCATTTGAGCAAGTCCGAAATTAAAACCATCTTAATTTTAAACGTCGCGCTGACCATTCCCGCGCGGATTGTGATTGGTATTTTGGTGGATAAATTCGGGCCCAAACGCACTTATTCGACGTTGCTGGCGTTGGGCAGTATTCCTGCATTTATGTTTGCGTTTGCGAATAATTTTGAGCAATTGGCATTGGCGCGGTTTTTATCGGGTTTTATCGGCGCAGGTTTTGTGATTGGCATTCGATTAGTCGGCGAATGGTTCCCCGCAAAACAAGTCGGGATTGCCGAAGGGATTTATGGCGGTTGGGGCAATTTTGGTTCAGCCGCTGCCGCTGGCGTGTTGCCGATATTGGCATTAACATTCGGAGGCGCAGACGGTTGGCGTTATGCGATTGCCGCGACGGCCGTAATGTCGTTGGTTTATTCGGCAATTTTCTATTTTAGCGTTTCCGATACACCCAAAGGTTCCACCTATTTCAAACCCAAAAAAGCCGGCGCAATGGAAATCACCAGCGTAGGCGATTTGTGGTTTTATATTTTCATGACGATGCCACTTTACGCGACGTTGACGTTGTTAACGTGGAAATTATCGTCCGCACCAACGGGGAATTTATTGTCGATGCCCATCGCAACAGTGATTTATGTAGGCATTTGGTTGATGTATTTTTACAACGTTTACAAAATTTTCCACGTTAATTCTGAACATTTAAAACAACCGATTGAAGAAATTCACCGCTACAAATTCAAACAAGTTGCCGTTCTCAATTTAGCGTATTTCATCACGTTTGGTTCGGAATTAGCCGTCGTGTCCATGTTGCCGCTATTTTTCTTCGATACGTTTCATGAATCGCAAGGCGTAACGATGGTTCAAGCGGGATTATTAGCGGGAAGTTTTGCATTTATCAATTTGGTGGCCCGTCCAATGGGCGGTTTGTTGAGCGATAAATTTGGACGCAAACTGTCGTTGAGTATTTTCGTTTTAGGTTTGGCGTTGGGCTATTTTGGAATGTCGCAAATTGACGCGCAATGGTCATTACCCGCAGCGGTTTTATTAACGATGACGTGTTCGTCTTTTGTATCGGCGGGATGTGGCGCGGTGTATGCGATTGTGCCGTTAATCAAACGTCGCATGACGGGACAAATTGCGGGAATGGTGGGCGCGTATGGCAACGTGGGCGGCGTATTATTCTTAACGATTTTATCTTTTGTGAATTCAAATGTATTTTTCACAACCATTGCGTGCGTTGCACTGGTGATTGTGGGTTTCATTCAATTTATCGACGAACCCAAAGGTCACATGGTTGAAGTTCAGGAAGATGGAACGGTTGAAATGATTGAGTTGAGTTAGTGTTAAAACTAAAAATACTAGTCAGTGTCGCCAGCGACAAAGGCATAAAACCCCGCAACGAAGATTTTGTCGGCACACATTTTCCCGACGGTTCGGAATTAACATTAAAAGGCGCAGTCGCCGCGATTGCCGACGGAATGAGCGGCAGCGAAGCGGGTCAACAAGCCAGCCAATGTTGCGTCGTCAGTTTTTTAGCAGATTATTACAGCACGCCCGATTCGTGGTCAGTGAAACACGCCGCGCAGAAAATTTTATCCGCCACTAATTCGTGGCTTTATAGTCAAGGTCAAGCGCGTTATCAATCCGCAAAAGGCATGGTCAGCACGTTGAGTTTGATTGTTTTTAAAGCGACCACCGCCCATTTATTTCACATTGGTGATTCTCGAATTTACCGTTTACGCGCGGGGAATTTAGAACAATTAACACGCGATCATCGAGTTTGGGTGTCGAGCGATAAAAGTTATTTGAATCGTGCAATGGGAATCGACCCGAGTTTGGAAGTCGATTATCAAGCGATTTCGTTAGAATTAGGCGACGTATTTTTGATGACGACCGACGGCGTGCATGATTTTATCGATGAAAAATCGATGAAAAAATTGCTGCAAAGTGACCCAGATTTGAACGTTGTGGCACATCGTTTTATTCAAAAAGCCAGCGACAATAACAGCGACGATAATTTAACCTGTCAAATTCTGTGCGTGACGGAATTGCCCGAAATCAAAGAAGACGCAATTATGCGTTCACAAACGGCATTGCCTTTTCCGCCGCCGTTATCGATTGGCGACAAATTAGACGGTTATCAAATCATTGCCGAACTTCATGCAAGCAAACGCACGCAAATTTATCAAGCGGTTGACATCGATTCGGACGAAATGGTGGTGTTAAAAACGCCGTCTATTTTGTACGACGACGACACCAATTATATTGAAAATTTTCTGCATGAAGAATGGGCGGGAAAACGTTTGAATCACGCGAACATTTTGAACGTGTTAACGCCGAATCATGCCAGAACGCGGTTGTATTATGTGACGGAGTTTTTGGACGGAAAAACTTTGCGCGAATGGATTGAAGCGAATCCAAAACCTGATATTAAAATCGTCGTCAAAATCATTGAACAATTGGTGAAAGGCTTGCAAGCGTTTCACCGAATGGAAATGTTACACCAAGATTTAAAACCCGAAAACGTGTTAATTGACGCAAATGGGGGGGTGAAAATTATTGATTTTGGTTCGGTGAAAATTGCTGGCATTGCGGAAATCAGTCCGTTGTATTCCGACGAAGAAGAAAATGTGTTGGGAACGTTGAATTATACAGCGCCAGAATCTCACGCAGGACAACGTGGTATAATGAAATCAGATTTATTTTCGTTGGGTGTAATTGCTTATGAATTGTTGAATGGCGCGTTGCCGTTTGGTGATACATTGCCCGATAAACCGACGGCAGCACATTTTGCAAAATTGATTTATGTGCCGAGTTCGCAGCATAACGAAATGATTCCAAACTGGATGGATGGCGCGATGCGTAAAGCGACTGCAATCAATCCTGCGCTGCGTTATGACACATTATCTGAATTTTTGTACGATTTTACGCACCCGAATTCGGCGTTTTTGAAAGCCGAAAAGTTTGTGCCGTTAATCGAACGAAACACGACGTTATTTTGGAAAATAACCGCGTTACTTTTACTTATTATGAATCTTATTACTCTGTATCAACTTGTTTGATTTTAAATAATAGTAATATAGAAGCTCAAAAAAACGAAAAGCCGTTGTCGTTTTTATGAACTACACGACAACATCGAACATCCCACACCATCAGGACGTTTTTCAGCATAATAAGAAAGTTCAGGTTGTTCATCATAGGGTCTACGTAGCACATCTAACAAACTATGAATTTCAGTAAAATCACCATTTTCCGCAGTAGAAATAGCTTGTTGAGCCAAATAATTTCTCAACACATATTTTGGATTGACTGCGTTCATGCAAGAGCGTCTCTCAGTTTCTGAACTCTGTTCCTGCTTTAACTGCGATGCGTAACGACTCAACCAAGTTTGTAAGTGCCGCTGATAAGACTCGTCTAAATACCCATTATCGTAATACGCATAAGTTAAATGTGTAGAATCGATTTCCCCAGACATATCCATTTTAGCAAGTTGCCGATAAAAAATAGTCATGTCTGTTTCGGTTGATTGCAATAAAACAACGAGATCATTCATCAACTTTTCATCAAATCGTTTAAGTCCCAACTTTCCTGCCATCATTTTTTCATAACCACGTTGAAACGTTTTGGTGTAATGCTGATCTAAAATATCTTGCAAAGATTGTGACGGTTCAATCAGCGGGTAAATAGCATTTGCTAACTGAGCCAAGTTCCAAAATGCCACTCGAGGTTGATTGCCAAAATGATAACGCTGATGATCTGAATCTGTTGTATTTGGAGTCCAGCGCAAATTAAAATTCTCTAGCCAGCCATAAGGACCGTAATCAATCGTAAGCCCTGTAATTGACATATTGTCAGTATTCATGACACCGTGAACAAATCCTACACGTTGCCAATGTATTATCAATTCAGCGGTTCGCTGACAGACTTCGCCAAACCAAGTTAAATAAGTTTCGACACTCGGTTTTCCTAAATGTGGAAAATCTGTTTGAATTGTGTGGTCAAGAAGCTGCTTGAGTAAAGTAATGTTATTACGCGCAGCGAGAATTTGAAAATGCCCAAATCTTGTGAACGTTGGAGCGACCCGACAAACCACTGCACCAGGTTCATATTTAGCATTGCCATCATAAAACATATCGCGCCAAACCGACTCCCCTGTCAGCATCAAACTTAAAGCACGGGTAGTTGGAACACCCAAATGGTGCATTGCTTCACTGCATAAAAATTCTCGGACGGAAGAACGTAACACAGCTAAACCGTCGGAATTGCGTGAATAAGGGGTTTTACCTGCCCCCTTGAGCTGTAGCACCCAACGCTCTTTTTTGCTGTTGATGGCTTCACCCAAATTGATAGCTCGACCATCCCCTAATTGTCCAGCCCACTGCCCAAACTGATGACCACCATAGCAAGTTGCGTGAGGTTGCATACCTGGCAAAAGTTGATTACCTGAAAAAACCTGCTCAAATAAGAGAGATTTACAGTGTTTATCATCTAAATCAAGTAATTGCGCGACCTCTGGCGAATAAATAATTTGCTGGGGTCGTGGTACTTTTTGTGGTTGAACCATTGAATAGCAAGCGTTAAACACCTGACGACAAGTATTATCCTGGTTTTCATCTTCAGGAAGTGTATTAATGAACGTATTATCGAAATGAAATTCCATTATTAAAATAATCAGGTAGCTTGAGCGTCGAGCTCTGTTAAAGGTTCTAAAATAAATCAAGTTTCAAAGAGCAAGTAATGATTTGCTCTTTAATTTTATCCAAAGAAAATTAATTACGGTTTCACAGTAGAATCACCTTTCGGTCCCTTATCACCTTTATCCCCTTTAACACCTAGATTGCCTTTTGAACCGGGCTCTCCTTTGGCGCCAGCATCGCCTTTTGGACCAGGATCACCTCTAAAGCCTTGATCACCTTTTGGACCTTGATCACCTTTAAAGCCTTGATCACCTTTCACACCTTGATCACCTTTTGGACCTTGATCGCCTTTTGGACCTTGATCACCTTTTACGCTATCGCCTTTAGTACCTTGCTCACCTATTGGCCCTTGATCACCTTTAGGTCCTGGATCGCCCTTAAATCCTGGATCACCTTTAGGTCCTAAATCACCTTTAAAGCCTTGATCACCTTGTACGCCTTGATCACCTTTCAAGCCTTGGTCGCCTTTCAAACCTTGATCACCTTTCAAGCCTTGGTCGCCTTTTTGTCCTTTAATACCTTGTGGACCTTGATCACCTTTCACACCTTGATCACCTTTCACACCTTGAGGTCCTTGTACGCCTTGAAGTCCTTGTTCACCTTTGGAGCCGACATCACCTTTCACACCTTTGATACCTTGAATACCTTGATCACCTTTATCTCCTTGATCGCCAGTATCCCCTTTTGGTCCAGGGATGCCTTCTATTCCTGATATTCCTTTAATACCTTTATCGCCTTTTGGTCCAGGGGGGCCTTCTTTACTTACGACTTTATCAATCCAGCTATAAATACGCTTTTCCAATGATCCATCCGCATGTAAATATAGATGCCCCTCATTTTCTATCTTAACTTGTTGATAATAAGAGTTTTTCTTTCCTGCGACCTGACGATCACGCGCACTTTCGACTACATTTAGCAGATCCTCTGAACCATAAACATCTAGCATAGGCAGCCTAGATTTTGATATGAATGATAGGACTTGTATATTTGGATCCTTTGTTTCTGGAACGGGCAAACTAATGGTAATCAACGCATTTACACCCAGTGTTTGTTCCGACAACATATAACTTGCCATCAATCCGCCTAAACCATAACCAATGACAACGATTCTTTCAGATTTTTCTTTTTTAGCGAATTTAATCGCCTCCAATAATCTCGCTTTAGCTTCAGGAAAAAGCGAATAATAATCTTGAGTGGTTGCGCCTTCTTCACGCAAAGGCATCTGTACCGACAATGTTGCCCAATGATGATTAGGAAAAAATGATCGAAGCGGCTTAATCACGGTATCCAAATTTGGATGCCCGCCAATATCATGTAGAAGAATAATTACACCATCACGATAACTTTGAGATGTATCCGTATAAAGATTTAAAAACTTTTTTCCACCGGTCTCAAGCCAAACGATATGCCCTAGTTTTAAGGTTTGCTGAATATCATTTACGAATACAGTCTCTCGCTTTTCATCACTTGCGAGGCAAGCTAACGCACTACATAAACAAATCGCAAGACTTGCCTGAGTGAATTTTCTCATGACTACAAATGAATTATCTTTCATGATTTATAATGTTAAGTAACGACAAAATCATTACTACACGTCTCTAACATTGTGCAATTCAATATTAATAAAACAAATAGGCATATTTTCTCTTGATTCTGGATAGTTTCCTTTATTTACAATATCACCTTTTAGATTCTTATATTGCTCAATATAAACAGAATACGACTTATCTTTTTTTAAGAAAAACAAATTGGAACGTCGAATAATCGGAAAAAATATTTTCATACATTTATAAAAGTAAGATTAAGTAATTGAGTTATTATGGTTTTACAACGAAATCAATTTTATTGACCTTTATCGCCTTTTTCACCTTTATCGCCTTTTTCACCTAGATTGCCTTTTGAGCCAGGATCCCCTTTATCGCCTTTATCGCCTTTTGAACCTGGATCACCTTTTACGCCTGCATCCCCTTTTACGCCCGTATCGCCTTTTACGCCCGTATCGCCTTTTGAACCTGGATCACCTTTGGGTCCTTGATCACCCTTTGGCCCCTGATCACCTTTAAGGCTATCACCTTTAATGCCTTGCTCACCTATTGGTCCAGCGTCACCTTTTGCTCCAGGATCACCTTTGGGTCCTGCGCTACCTTTGGGACCTGGATCACCTTTGAAGCCAACATCGCCTTTCACACCTTGGTCGCCTCTCAAGCCAGCATCACCTTTCGCGCCTTGAGTACCTTTTTGTCCAGGTTCACCTTTTTGTCCCGCAACACCTTGTAGTCCTTGGTCACCTTTCACGCCTTGATCACCCCTAACGCCTTGCTGTCCTTGTGCGCCTTGCTGTCCTTGCTCACCTTTTGGACCAGCGTCACCTTTTTCACCTTTTATGCCTTCAAAACCTTGATCGCCTTTCTCACCTTGGTCGCCTGAATCACCTTTCGGGCCAACACGTACTTCACGCACGTCACGTACTTGTTTTGTCCTACTCGAAGAAAGACTGCCACTTCCTGCTATGCCGTCAAGCACTTTTTTATCAATCCAGCTATAAATGCGCTTTTCTAACAATCCATCCGCATGCAAATATAAACGCCCTTCGTTTTCGATTTTAATTTGTTGATAATAAAGATTATCTTTGCCTGCAAGCTGACGGTCACGTGCACTATCGACTACACTTTCCAGATCCAATGATCCATAAATATCTAGCATTGGCAGTTTAGATTTTGCTATAAATGACAGTACTTTTGTATTAGGGTCGCTAGCTTTTGGAACAGGTAAACTAATGGTTATTAGCGCATTTACACCTAGTGTTTGTTCATCCAATATGTAGCTTGCCATCAACCCTCCTAAACCGTAACCAATAACAACGATTTTTTCGGATTTTTCTTTTTTAGCAAATTTAATCGCTTCTAATAATCTCGTTTTGGCTTCAGGAAAAAGAGGGTAATAATCTTGACTACCTGCATTTTCTTCACGCAAAGGCATCTGCACCGACAATGTTGCCCAATGATGGTTAGGAAAAAATGTACGAAGTGATTTAATTACCGCCTCCCGATTTGGATGCCCACCGGCATCATGTAGGATAATAATTACGCCATCACGGTGACTTTGTGTCGTATCCGTGTAGATATTTAAAAATTTTTTTCCATCCGCTTCAAGCCAAACAGCATTCCCTAAATTTAAGCCTTGTTGAATATCGGTTGCAAATACATTCTCACGGCTGGTATCAGTTGCCACGCACGTCAATGACCCACTTAAACAAAGAGCCAGACTTACTTGAGTTAATTTTTTAATAGATACAAATGAATTATTTTTCATGATTATATGCTTCAAGTAATGTCACAATTGCTACTACATGCCACTAACGCTAAGCAATTCCCTGTCAATAAAAAGTGGACGCTTCTTCGTTACAAGTACGCTGAAATTACAAGTATCTCGAATTAAACGTAAAATAGATAAACATTATAAACTGAAGCCCATTTTTTTATGCTGGAATTTATCACTTTACTTCGCCAACGCTATCAAATCGTTTTGAATTCAAATTTAAATTCAAACGAAATGCAAAATTATCAACACTCCTTTGAACAATTAACACTTGCCGAAGCTTTTTTTCGTAAAGGTCAACTTGTCAAAACATCACCATTACACATAGTGATTATCGGACCCACGCAAGTAGGTAAAAGCTCGCTCACGAATGCTTTTCTACAATCGCAAAATGCTGGCGTGAGTCCCTTAGCTGGTTATACCGTTCACCCACAAGGTTTTTGTC
The DNA here is from genome assembly GCA_014191975.1 of Methylococcaceae bacterium. Taxonomy (GTDB): domain Bacteria; phylum Pseudomonadota; class Gammaproteobacteria; order Methylococcales; family Methylomonadaceae; genus UBA10906. The sequence continues at coordinate 9,733 of BJHG01000013.1, forward strand.
ATAATTTAGACTTATTCGATTGTAAAGATTTAGCAGATTATTTCATTCCATTTGTTCAAATTTCAAGCGAGAATTTGCGTAAAAATTGTTTTAATAATTATTCACTCGAAAAAACTGAAAATGCATCGCATTTTTTACCTCCTGCCATTTTTTGGGATACCCCCGATTTTGATTCCATCGATTCCACTGATTATCGAGAAGGGGTTTTGAAAACTATTGCGCTTGCTGATGTTATTATTCTAGTCGTCAGCAAAGAAAAATACGCAGACCAAACTGTGTGGGACACGTTAAAAATTATCGAACCGTTGCGCCAACCTACGCTCATTTGCGTTAATAAATTAAATGAGGATTCGGAAGCGATTATTTTGGAATCACTCAAAGAAAAATGGCACGATTATCGGCGTGATATTTTTCCAGAAATCATTTCTTTGCTTTATCAACAAACCACAAAATCTCCTGAAATTCCGGAATCAAAACAGCATATTTTGTTTGAATTAACGAAAAAAGTGCAACGTGAAAAACAGAAACAACATGAACAAAAATTAGTACAAACGCATTGGCAAGAATGGACAAAACCATTACGCGTTGAACATGAGATTTATAGCGCGTGGCAAACATTGGTTGATGACGTAATGGGGCAAACATTAAAAAATTATGAACACGATTATTTAAATCATCCGTATCACTACGAAACCTTTCAACAAGCTATTGCCGAGTTATTGTTATTGCTCGAAATTCCTGGCGTGGCCAAAGTTATGATGACAACACGAAAAGTCTTACTTTATCCACTGAAATTAGTGCGGCGATTGGGTAAAAGTCGAAATCATCCTCAGCGCAGCCATGAAATGACGGTTTTAACATCTGCGTTAAATCACACATTGACTGAATTGGCACACGAATTATTGGATAAAAATACACATTCAATGTGGCGAGAGTTAAGTGAGCAATTACGCAAAAATCGAGCAGCTATTTTAAATGAATTCCAGCACGAGACTGAAAATTATCATCAAAATTTTCAGCAAAATGTCGAACGTGCCGCGCAAGGACTTTATTCAAAATTAGAAGAACAGCCGCTGGTTTTAAATACGCTTCGTGCTACTCGAATTACCGCTGACGCTGTAGTTGTTGCGTTAACACTTTACACGGGCGGGATTGGCTTACATGATTTAGCAATTGCGCCAGCGATGTTGATGTTGACAAATTTACTGACTGAAAGTGTAATTGGCAGCTACATGAAAAAAATCGAAACTGATTTAAAGGCACAGCAACTGGCCGCAGTTAAACTGCAGGTTTTCACACCACTTGCACAACGTTTGCACGCTTTACCTCAACATCTAAAAACTAAAACGCATTTTGCGATTTCACCTGAACAACTGGCAATCGCCGAAACTAAATTTAATGAAAAACCGCATGGCTTACGATTACTCTGAACTTTTACAGCGCACTGAAAACTGGGCGCAGCAGGCTTATGAACTGGGTTGGATTAGTGAAGTAAATCCAACTTCTTTTTTGCAGAAAGAAAAAAATCCACTTTTTGAAAATACAATGCGTCCTTTAATTGTTGCTTTCATGGGTGGAACAGGCGTAGGTAAAAGTGCATTATTAAATCGACTCGCTGGTAAACCCATTGCAAAATCGGGTGTGGCGCGTCCAACGTCAAAAGAAATCACGATTTTTCACCATCAAAATATTACGTTACCGCAATTACCGCTGACCGATATTCGTGTTGCCAATCACGATGATGATTCACAAAAAAACGTGGTTTGGATTGACATGCCTGACTTTGACAGCACTGACACACATAACAAAGAGCTCGTTTTAAGTTGGTTGCCACATATTGATATCTTAATTTATGTTGTCAGCCCAGAGCGTTATCGAGACGAAAAAGCATGGCGATTATTACTTGCCGAAGGTGCAAATCATGCGTGGTTATTTGTAATGAATCAGTGGGATAGAGGACAAATAGAACAAGCAGACGATTTTGAGAAACAATTGCACGTTGCGGGATTTGACGCGCCAATAATTTTTAAAACGTGCTGTGACATTCTATCGAATTTAAACGACGAATTTAATGAATTAGCTGAAACATTAACGTCGCTCGCTACACAAAAAACTGTCGAACAATTAGAGCAGCGTGGCGAACACATTCGTATTAATGCGCTGCATAATCAGTTACAAAATTATCTTCTTCAATTTGGTAATACAGCGGCTTTGAAAAAACTGCACTCACATTGGCTTTCAAATTGGAAAAGTACTGCCACGCAATTACAACAAGGCTTTACGTGGCAACTTCAGCCCTTAGCGCAACAATTTGCAAAACTGTCACCATTTGAAAAAGGCATTGAGTGTCTTTGGGATCATTGGGCTAAAACCCGTTTTGATGATACTTTGAATGTATTGGTCATTGACACGCAAAATTTCGGATTACCAACTAAGCCGTTAGAAATCGAGCTTTTAAGCTTGCGTGAAAAGGCACAAAAACAGTTTACTTCCAATACAGAACTTCAAACGCGGCGAGCCATCACAGAGCGTGGGAATTTAGTGCAACGCACATTATTAAAACTCGTGGGAATAGCAGAAATTATTTTACCGTTAGCAGCTATGAGCTGGGTTGGCTTTCAAGTCGTAAATGGCTATTACGAAAGCAATCAAACACATGACCATTATTTGAATCTCGATTTTGCGATTCATAGTACGTTGGTTTGTGGCTTATCATGGCTGGTGCCATTTTTCATTTTGAAAAAATGCCAGCCATCCTTAGAAAAATGTGCATTACGCGGCTTAAATAAAGGGATTTTACAAAGTTTAGAGAACTTGAATCAGGAAGTAATTATGGCGATTGAGCAATTCGAACAGCAACGCGCAACGCAGTTACAAAATGCAAATGCGTTATTAACATTGTGTGAATCGATTACATCTGAAAAGATTGAATTTGAGCGAAATAGCACATTAAATAGAATGATGATTTAAATCGTTACCAATTGTTTAAAAATAGACTGCTTTAAGGCTTCTAGTTTTTGTGAATTATTAATTGCTAATTCATCAGTGTCGGTCACATAAAACATATCTTCAACACGGCTACCAATGGTAGTAATTTTTGCACTGTGCAAATGAATGTGTTGCTGTACAAATGCTTTGCCTACACTCGACAATAATCCCGCATGATCTGTCGTAATTAATTCAATAATAGTGTAACGATTTAAAGGATCGACATGAAACTCAATGCTGGTTGGAATTGGAAAATGCTTGGCTTGGCGTGAATTGGATTGTCGATGAATGTTTTTAGTTTTCTTCACTTTGTTTTGCAGTAAATTTTGTCGTAACGACGAGCAAATATGTACTTCTCGAAATAAATCTTCAATCGGTTCTCCCGATTGTTCAAGCACTAAAAAGCTATTTAAAACGTAATTATCCAGTGTCGTAATAATTCGCGCATCTAAAATCGTTAGCCCTAATTGATCTAACGTTGCAGTGCTGAGTGAAAAAATTGCCCCTTCATTTTTGGTATAAATAAAGACTTCTGCACTGCCTCGTTGCGTTTGTGGGCGTAATAAAACCAAAGGCAATTCTTGTTCATTTGACGCCGCAATTGCTATTGTATGCCATGCAATTTCGTCCGCAGAATAACGTAAAAAATAATCATCATTAACACGCTTCCATGCCGAATCAATTGCAATTTCTACCATTCCAAATTTGAGTAATTCTATTTTAGCTTCTAGCTTATTTTCGGTTAAACGATCTGCTAAAGCGGCAGGATTTGGCAAACCAGTACGAATTACTTTGTACGTTTCAGAATAAAGTTCTTTTAATAACGCATCTTTCCAGGAATTCCAAAGTTCAGGATTTGTGGCACGAATATCCGCGACGGTAAGTAAGTACAAATAATTTAAATACTCAGTACTAATGACTTTTTGTGCAAATTGATGAATGACATCAGGATCACTAATATCTTTACGCTGTGCAGTCGTAGACATGACTAAATGATTACGAACTAACCATGCCACTAAATTTGCATCAGGACGTGAAAGGTCGTGCTGCAAACAAAATTCCCGTGCCATATGTTCACCCAAAACCGAATGATCTCCGTTTTGACCTTTCGCAATATCATGAAATAACCCAGCCAAATACAATAACTCCGGTTTTTCAATATGTTGAAAAACGGTAGTACAAAATGGAAACTCGTTATTGTGTTTTTCAATCGTAAAACGGCGTAAATTACGCACGACAAATAACGTATGTTCATCGACAGTATAAATGTGAAATAAATCGTATTGCATTCGTGCAACGATATTTGCAAATTGCGGAATGTAAGCCGCCAAAACGCCATATCGATTCATTCGCCGCAATTGATTTGTAATGCCATGCGGCTGGCGAAATGCTTCGATAAACAAATGATTTGCGGATTTATTAACACGAAAATCTGCATCGATTAAATACAAGTTTTTACGAATCAATCGTAATGTTGTGGCGCGAACGCCTTTGATGTTGTCGTGTTGCTCAAGAACTAAAAATAATTCAAACAATGCTAACGGATTTCGTTCAAAAACTTGCGTGTCTATGGCTTCTAAATAACCATTAATCACGTCAAAATCTGCATTTAAACGACGGACTTCATTATATTCACGCGGTACAAAGCGCTCACTAAAAAGCTGTAATAACATTTCATTCAATCGCTCCAAACCCATCACAGTTTTGAAATAAAATTGCATAAATTGCTCAACGTCTTGGTTATATTCTTGATTACAACTTTTAAAACCAAATTGCTCGGCAAGATCACGCTGATAATCAAAAACCAAACGATCTTCAGAGCGATTTGTAAGTAAATGTAGTGCATAACGAATCCGCCAAAGGACGTTTAATAATGCGACTAATTCAACATATTCTTCTTCAGGTAAAAAGTCGTATTTGATTAACTCTTTTAGCGTCGCTGCGTTGTAATGACGTTTAAAAACCCATGCGATAACTTGTCTATCACGCAATCCACCTGGACATTCTTTAACATTCGGCTCTAAGTTATAAGCCGTGTCGTGAAATTTCGCATAACGGGCTTGCTGCTCTGCCATTTTTGCAGCAAAAAACTTATCTGAAGCCCAGATTTTATCTGGTGTAATTTCGTTTTGGAGCATTTTTAATAATGCTGAACAACCGACAATTTGTCGAATTTCGAGCAAACTGGTCATGATTGTTTGATCATTTGTGGCTACGTCTACACATTCTGAAATGCTTCTTACGCTGTAACCAAGTTTTAAACCTATGTCCCAAAGAAACGTAAAAAATTCCCCCAAGCTTTCTTGGAAATCCACAATATCGTCAACAGGTAAAAGTACCAAAATATCAATATCAGAATACGGAAACATTTCACGTCGCCCATAACCACCGACGGCACATAACGTCATTATATTTGTTTTATCACCTAAAAAATGTTGGAAACAAACGCTTAAAACACTGTCGATAAAATCAGATTTTTCATGCAACAATTTTAAAACGGATAATTTTGGATTGAATTTTTCGCGTAATTCAATTTCTTTGTTTTTTATAAGTGTTTTAAATGCTACTAAAACGTTTGGTGATTCAAATAAAGTAATATCAAGTGTTGTATTCATGGCGGTTTATTACCCTGAGGAATTTAATTTTTTACTTCGTAAAATGCTGTATACCACGCGACAAATTTTTCAATTCCATCGTTCAATTGTGTTTTGGGCGAAAAACCGAAATCACGCTCCAAATCACGGATATCCGCATAAGTATCTTGTACGTCACCGGCTTGCATCGGCAAAAGATTTTTCACCGCTGCCTTCCCCAAATGTTTTTCTAACGTTTCCACAAAGGTTAATAATTGTTCAGGCTGACTATTTCCAATGTTATAAATGCGATATTTAGTGGTGGGCGGTTTATCAATGACGCACATAACACCTTCAACAATGTCATCAATATAAGTGAAGTCGCGCCGATGATTACCATAATTGAATAAATCAATTGGCTTATCTGCCATGATTTGCCGCGCGAAAATAAACGGTGACATGTCGGGGCGTCCCCATTCGCCATAAACCGTAAAAAAGCGTAATCCTGTTGTCGAAAAGTTATATAAATGACTGTAGCTGTGCGCCATCAATTCATTTGCTTTCTTTGTCGCAGCATATAACGAAACAGGATTATCAACATTATCATTCGTTGAAAAAGGTAATTTCGTATTCGCGCCATAAACCGAACTTGACGACGCATAAATCAAATGGTCAATGTGTTGATTTCGGCAGCCTTCTAAAATATTCAGAAAACCGATTAAATTCGATTCAGCATAAACATGTGGATTTGTAATTGAATAACGCACACCTGCTTGAGCCGCTAAATTTACTACACAATCCACTTTTTCCGCTTCAAATAATTGCGCCATTCCCTCACAATCTGCGATATTAAGGCGAATGAATTTAAAATTTTTGAATGGTGTTAATCGCGCCAATCGCGCAAGCTTTAAATTTACGTCATAGTAATCATTTAAATTATCCACACCTATTACATCGTCACCCCGTTCAAGTAAATGTAAACTTAACGCGGCACCAATAAAACCTGCTGCCCCCGTGACTAAAATCTTCATCTTTTTCTATCCTTGAGTTGTTTTTGTTGTTTTTTGAGATATTTTTGTTGTTTGGGGTAAAGCGTCAATCCACGCGCCACTCAATTTCCTATATAATGACTTATATTTTAGTCGTTAGTTGATAATAATCGGCGTTTCAAACTTTTGGAGTTTTTCATGAATCAGGATTTAAAGACTTATCTTAGCACTTGCCAAGCACGTGTCGAAAGCGCATTGAAACAACGCTTACCAAGTGAAAATATTTTGCCATTACGTCTACATGAATCAATGCGTTACAGTGTTTTAAACGGTGGAAAACGAATGCGCCCAATGCTCACTTACGCAACGGGGAAAGTATTGGGGCTTTCACACGATGAATTAGATGCGATTGCTTGCGCTGTCGAATGTATTCACGTTTATTCACTAATTCATGACGATTTACCCGCGATGGATGACGATGATTTACGCCGTGGAAAACCAACATGCCATAAAGCATTCGACGAAGCGACCGCAATTTTGGCGGGTGATGGATTGCAAGCCTTCGCATTTGAATTATTAGCGCATGATCTAACCATTACAGCGAGCGCAGAAAAACGTCTCGAAATGATTACTTGCCTTGCAAAAGCAAGCGGTTCACAAGGTATGGTAGGTGGTCAGGCGATTGATTTAGAATCTGTTGGCAAAATGCTTACCTTACCCGAACTTGAAAATATGCACATTCACAAAACAGGTGCATTGATTCGTGCAAGTGTGGTTTTGGCAACATTAGCAGGTAAAAATGTAGATGCTGAAACGGCGAAAAAACTTGATAATTATGCAAAATGTATCGGTTTATCCTTCCAAGTAAAAGACGATATTTTGGACGAAGAAAGTGACACGGCAACGCTTGGAAAAACGCAAGGTAAAGACAAAAATAATAATAAACCGACTTATCCTGCTCTTTTGGGATTAGCGGGTGCAAAAGAAAAAGCGCAATATTTACATGAAAAAGCCTTAGAAAATCTGGCTCATTTTGGTGACGAAGCCAATTTATTACGCGAACTTTCGCTTTACATCATTCAACGTGACTACTAATCCAAGTCACTCACGCCCGAAAATCAAGGAATTCAAAGCATCATGACTTATACGACCTACCCTTTACTCGACAAAATTAATTCACCCATCGATGTTCGAAAACTCGAAAAAGACCAACTCAAACAGCTTTCGAAAGAAGTGCGCGAATTTTTGACAAAATCTGTCAGTGTCTCAGGTGGGCATTTTTCAGCAGGGCTGGGAACAGTTGAATTAACAGTAGCATTGCATTATGTTTTTGATACACCAAGCGATAAATTAATATGGGACGTTGGACATCAAGCCTATCCACATAAAATTTTGACGGGTCGTAAAGATCGAATGACCAGTATTCGGGCAAAAAATGGCCTGTCAGCGTTTCCGAATCGCGATGAAAGTGAATACGATGCGTTTGGAGTTGGTCATTCGAGTACATCAATTAGCGCGGCATTAGGCATGGCGATTGCGGCAAATTTGAAAGGCGATAATAATCGTCAAATGGTCGCGATTATTGGGGATGGAAGCATTACGGGCGGTATGGCTTTCGAGGCTATGAATCATGCTGGGTCGATTGATGCGAATTTGCTAGTGATTTTGAATGACAACGATATGTCTATTTCCCCACCTGTTGGCGCGATGAGTAATTATCTGACCAAGATTTTGTCGAGTCGATTGTATTCGTCAATGCGTGAAGAAAGTAAAAAAGTATTGAGTAAAATGCCACCGATGTGGGAATTGGCAAGACGTACCGAAGAGCATATAAAAGGTATGGTGATTCCAGGAACGTTATTCGAAGAACTCGGTTTTAATTATATTGGTCCTATCGATGGGCATGATATTGAAATGTTAGTTTCAACATTAGAAAATTTGAAACACATTAATGGCCCACGTTTTTTGCATATTGTGACAAAAAAAGGCAAAGGTTATCCGCCTGCTGAAAAAGATCCTCTCGCATATCACGGTGTTCCTGCATTCGACCACACACTAGACCATTTGCCAAAATCTGCACCCGCACCACACCCAACTTACACCGAAATTTTTGGTCAATGGCTATGCGATATGGCGGCGCAAGATTCACGTTTATTAGGTATTACGCCTGCAATGCGTGAAGGTTCGGGATTGGTTAAATTTTCAGAGCAATACCCTGAGCGTTATTTTGATGTGGCAATTGCTGAACAACATGCCGTGACACTCGCGGCAGGTCAAGCCTGTGAAGGTGCGAAACCTGTAGTGGCGATTTATTCGACTTTTTTACAACGTGCTTACGACCAGTTAATTCACGACGTAGCATTACAAAACCTGGATGTACTGTTTGCGTTAGATCGCGCTGGATTAGTTGGACCTGATGGTCCGACGCACGCAGGTAGTTTTGATTACAGTTATTTACGCTGTATTCCAAACATCATCATAATGGCGCCAGCCGATGAAAACGAATGCCGCCAAATGCTTACAACAGGATTTCTATACAAAGGAACTGCTGCGGTACGTTATCCACGGGGCAAAGGTCCAGGTGTGGCGGTTGATAAGCAATTAACAACCTTGGAAATTGGCAAAGCGGAAATTTGCCATACAGGTAGTCGAATTGCCTTTTTAACCTGGGGAAGTATGGTTACTCCAGCATTGAAAGTGGGCAAGCAACTCGCTGCTACTGTGGTAAATATGCGTTTTGTGAAACCTATTGATGAAGCGTTAATTTTAGAGCTTGCCAAGACTCACGATGTTTTTGTGACGGTTGAAGAAAATGTTTCGGCTGGCGGCGCAGGGGAAGCAGTAAATCGTTTTTTACAATCTCAAAAAATCTTGATGCCTGTTTTAAATTTAGGATTACCTGATTATTTCGTTGAACAAGGTACTCGCGAAGAATGTTTAACTGAATGTGGTTTGGACGCATCAGGTATTTTAACGAGCGTTGAAGAATTTTGTTCTTAAATTTCTATTGCAGATATTTTCGCTTTTTAAAGGAAAATTTCAGTGAAAAAGTTTTCCATCGCTTGCCACGAACGATGGTTTGCTTTTTCATCAAATTTATAACCAGCAGCAAAATCGGTCGCCAAAGGATTGGTAAACGCATGAACGGTGTTGCCGTAAGAATGCAATTGCCAATCCACGCCGGCTTGCGTCATTTCGTGTTCAAAAGCGGCGACTTGTTCAGTCGGCACAAGTGGATCTTGGTGACCATGCAAAACTAAAACTTTCGCGCCGATGTTGGAATTCTCTAAATTAGTAGGCGGCGTTAAATTACCGTGAAAACTGACCACGCCTTTTACATTCGCACCGATTCGCGCCAAATCTAACACGCATAATCCGCCAAAACAAAAGCCCATCGCGGCAATTTTTTTGTCATTCACCCACGGCAATAATCGAACATTTGCCAACGCGGCTGAAATTCGCCTTTGCAATGCTGCACGGTCAGCGATTAACGGATTCATCAACGCGCTACATTCTGCGTCGGTTTGTCCTAATTTCCCTGCTCCGTACATATCGAGCGCAAATCCAACGTAGCCTAATTTTGCTAATTCACGGGCTTTATTCTCTGTAAATTCGCTGCGTCCTGCCCATGGATGACTGATTAAAACGGCGGGGCGTTGTCCTTGAATTTCATCGTCGAACGCAAAAAATCCTTCTAAAAGCGTGTCGCCATCGACGTAATTGATGGTGTTTGTAATAATTGCCATGTTTATCCTAATTTTTGGGTGTCGTGTAAATGTTGTAAAAAGCCTTCGCTTGCTGCTTCAATCATATCTAAAACCCGTTCAAACCCGTTTCCGCTACCGTAATATGGATCTGGGACTTCGCGAATATTAAGCTGTGGCGCGTAATCAAGAAAGTAATGAATTTTGTACTGAAGTTGTGGTGGACACGCTGCCATTAAAATCGAATGATTTTCATCGTCCATCGCGAGAATAAAATCAAAATCTTCAAAATCGCCAAACACCACTTTACGCCCGCGTAAATTACTGATGTCAACTCCACGCTCTAATGCAGCTTTTTGTGAGCGTAAGTCTGGTGCATTACCGATATGATAAGCGTGTGTTCCAGCAGAATCGATTGAAAAATGCTTCGTCAATTTTTTCTCCAAAACCAAATGTGTGAAAACACCTTCAGCGGTTGGAGATCGACAAATATTGCCCATACAAACAAATAAAACGTTAATTTTTTTCATGAAAAGCGGTGAACTCTCAAAATAAATAATACGCTGATTTTAACACCTAAATTGTTTGTGCTTCCGCTAATAACATTGATTGTGCTTGAATAATTTCCTCATCTTCAGCACGCGTTACGCGATTATAACTGCCATCGGATTGTAAAATCCATGCTTGCGAATTATCACTCAAATACCATTCCAAATTTCGAATAATACGTTGCGACAATTTTTTATTTTCAATCGGAAAGCAGATTTCAACTCGTTTAAACAAATTTCGACTCATTAAATCGGCACTAGACGCATAAACTTCCGGATTACCGTCATTTTCAAACGTATAAATGCGAGCGTGCTCTAAAAATCGTCCCACAATCGCCCGCACTTCGATATTTTCAGAAACCCCCTTAATATTTGGACGCAAGCAACACATTCCACGCACAATTAATTGCACTTTAACGCCAGCTTGCGACGCACGATAAAGTGCTTGAATCGATTGTGGCTCAACGATAGCGTTAACTTGGATAATTATTTTTGCTGATTTTCCACTTTTCGCGTGACGAATTTCACGTTCAATTTTCTCCATCAAACCGCTATACAACGTAAAGGGCGATTGTAAGAGTTTATTGAGTTTCGTGACCTTTCCCAAACTAGTTAATTGCGTGAATACACGTCGCACGTCATCACCCAATTCTTTGTTGCATGAAAATAAACCGTAATCCGTATAAAAAAATGCTGTTTTTGGATGGTAATTTCCTGTACCTAAATGTACATAATTACGTAATTCCTTTCCTTCACGACGCAACACTAAACACATTTTAGCGTGTGTTTTATACCCAACCACACCATAAACAACGTGAACTGCCGCCTCTTGAAGTTTCGATGCCAAATCGATATTTGCCTTTTCATCAAAACGCGCACGCAATTCAATCACCACCGTAACCACTTTTCCATTTCGTGCTGCTTTCACCAACGCATTTACAATCGGCGAATCTAAACCTGTGCGATAGAGCGTTTGTTGAATCGCCAACACATCAGAATCTGAAGCGGCTTGGCGTAAAAAATCAATGACAGAGCAAAAAGATTCAAACGGTTGATGCAGTAAAATATCGTTACGCCTTATCGCCGCAAAAATATCTTTGTGCCGTGTTAATTTTGCGGGAATGTTGGGTTTAAAAGGCACGAACTTTAAATCAGGTCGATCCAAAATCAAGTCATTTATTTCTTGTAATCGACTTAAATTCACCGGGCCGTTTACTAAAAATAGTCGTTCGCGTGTCATGCCAAAACGCGCCAATAAAAAAGCAATTGTTTCTTCGGGACAATTCGCATCGATTTCTAATCGCACTTCATAGCCATAATTGCGCATCGCTAATTCACCTGCTACTGCCAGTAACAAATCATCAATGGCATCGTCATCAACAAAAAAATCAGTGTTGCGGGTCACACGAAATTGATAACAGCCTTTGACGTTCATGCCATGAAAAAGTTGGTCGATAAAGGCATGAATAATGGAAGACAAGAATACAAAATCATTTGAGCTACTATTTGTTAAGGCACTAGGTAATTTAATAATTCTTGGTAACGAACGGGGCGCTTGTAGTACTGCACGTCCACTATTTCGACCAAACGCATCTTTGCCTGTCAATGAAATAATGAAATTTAAACTTTTATTTAAAATTCGTGGAAATGGATGGGCTGAATCTAAACCGACTGGTGTTAAAACAGGCAGAATTTCTTCGTTAAAATACACTTCTAACCATTTACGCTGCACTTCCGTCCATTCCGCTCGACGCACAAAATTAATACCTTCTTTTTTAAGTTCAGGTAACAAAATATTATTCAATGTCGCATATTGATCCTCAACCAAAATGCGTGATTGAACTGAAATTAACTCCAATTGTTCCTTAGGTTTTAAGTCGTCAATCGCACGCGTATCAGGATCGATCTCCACCATTTCAATGACGCTAGCGACACGAACCTCAAAAAACTCGTCTAAATTTGAGCAAGAAATACACAAATAATTCAGTCGTTCAAGAAGCGGGACGCTTTCATCTTTTGCCTGTGCTAAAACCCGTTTATTGAATTCTAATAAACTTAATTCGCGGTTAATGTAAAGATCAGGTGTTTTCAGGTTAATTTCTTCTGCAGCAGTTGTCATGATTAGATTTTTAAGGGCGTATGTCATTTTATTTTAAATGAAGGAAGATTTTAATTACAAGATAGGTATAAGTATTTAAGTTTATTTAGCCATTGTGACAAGATTGTGACTAAATGATTTATTCAAATTTAAATCGTTAGAATTTTAATACGAATTAAAATGTAAATATGGGGGCGAATCTTAAAAAATTAAGATGTTATTGACTACATAAAACACAGTTCACCTAATTCAATTCATCTCAGCATTTTATCTATGGGTAGTTCTATCAGAAAGCAGCGGTAAAATAATAGTGAAAATGGTTCGTCCTTTTTCACTGCTACATTCAATCAAGCCTTGATGTTCTGAAATAAGGGTTTGTGAAATAGACAAGCCTAATCCGGTGCCTTCAACGCGCCCTGTGACCATAGGATAAAAAATTTTGTTCAGCATATCAGCTGAAATGCCTTCACCATCATCAATAATTTCACAGCGTAACGCCAATTTATAAAGCTGGCGTTCAATAGTGACATGACGACAAATTCGTGTTTTCAACGTAACATTACCCGATTCAGAAATGGCTTGTACCGCATTTCGGACAATATTCAAAACCGCTTGAATTAATTGATTTTTATCGCCCAAAAATTCTGGAATGCTTGGATCATAATCACAATAAATTTGGATGTTTTCACCCACTTCGGTTTGAACCAACCAGCGCACACGCTCTAACACTTCATGAATATTGAGTAATTTTTTATTTGGCAATTCGTTTGAGCCAAGCAGTCGATTTACCAAATCTTGTAGCCTGTCAGCTTCTTCAATAATGACGTGTGTATATTCTTTAAGCTCAATATCTTCCAATTCTAAATCCAATAACTGCGCTGCGCCACGCAATCCACCAAGTGGATTTTTAATTTCATGTGCTAAACCTCGAACCATCAAACGGGCTGTATTTTGTTGTGCGTACAGTTGCTCTTCTTGTGAAATCCGCAGACGATTATCAATCGGTAATAATTCAACAATCATTTCATGAGTGGAATTTTCAAAATCGAATAATGTCATGCTAGCATTGACGAAAATGCTTTGGCTTGCACGGTGTAATTCTAATCCATAATCAATTAGCGATTCTCGGACATCATAGCAATGCTTTAAATTTTTGAGAAATGCGGCATCCGATAATTTGAATAAATTTTCTGCTGAAATACCAACTAAATGTCGTGCGCTATCTCCGAATAAAATTTCTGCCGCCATATTTACATAACGTAAATTCAAATTTGCATCAAATAACAAAACAGCAGTGTTTAAATTATCAAGTAAATGACTTTTCATGGTGTTTTAATTATCCATATCGATGTTTAATTCACTCACTTTTCGAGTCAGTGTATTTCGACCATAACCCAATAAAACTGCAGCTTCATTGCGTTTATTTCCCGTGAAATTTAACGCTGTTTTAATCAAAATACTTTCCACTATTGGGATAATTTGTTTCGCAATATCGGATGTTTTATTGTGTAAAAGCTGATCAATTGTTAAACGTAACAACGCTTCCCAATTGCCACCCTCTGACGATGTATTTTCATTGTCTATCGCTAATATTTCGGGCGGCAAATCATGAAGATGAAGTTCTCGTCCAGAAGCCATTACCGTCAACCAGCGACAGGTATTTTCTAATTGCCGTACATTTCCAGGCCAATCTAAATGACTTAATAGCTCTTCAACATCAGGTTTTAAAATTTTAATTTCCATATCTAATTCTTTTGCAGCTTCTTGCAAAAAATGATTTAACAATAATGGAATATCTTGTTTTCGATTACGTAACGGCGGAATGTGAATTCGAATCACATTCAAACGGTGAAATAAATCTTCGCGGAATCGCCCTTTTTTCACCAACTCTTCTAATTTTTGATGCGTGGCAGCAATAATTCGCACGTCCACTTTGGTTGAAGCGTAAGCGCCAACGGAATAAAATTCACCATCCGCCAATACGCGCAATAATCGCGTTTGTAATTCCGCAGGCATATCTCCAATCTCATCTAAAAATAACGTCCCGCCATTTGCTTGTTCAAACCGTCCCGCTCGACGCTGAATTGCGCCTGTAAATGCACCTTTTTCATGCCCAAATAATTCCGATTCCATTAAATCTTTCGGAATTGCGGCCATATTTAATGCAATAAAGGGTTTCGCGCTTCGCGGACTGTGTCGATGCAATGCTTTTGCAACTAATTCTTTGCCCGTGCCAGATTCACCGTTAATTAACACCGTGATTTGTGATCGTGCCAAACGCCCAATAGCACGAAAAACCTCCTGCATTGCAGGTGCTTCGCCAATAATATCGGGGGTAACACCTGCTAATATCGCAGTATTTGTAACAACTTCACGTTGTTGTTGTGCGTGAATACAAGCACGATGGGTTAATTCAACGAGATCTTTAATATCAAAAGGCTTGGGTAAATAATCAAATGCCCCACCATGAAATGAAGAAACGGCACTGTCCAAATCAGAATGCGCTGTCATGACAATAACGGGTAATTTGGGATGTTCAATTTGAAGTTTATCGAGTAATTCCAAGCCATTCATGTTTGGCATTCGTATATCGGTAATCAGAACATCAGGCATTTCGGTTTGTAATGCAATCAGTAAGTCTTTTGAATTTTGAAAACTTCGAGTAGATATTTCAGATTTTTGCAGCGCTTTTTCGATTACCCATCTAATCGACTTATCATCGTCAACAATCCAAACTGCTTGTAATTCATTCATTTATTTTTTAATTATTTTTAGGTTTATTTAACGTTCGATTTTAACTTAAACTTTAGTCACGTGGGCAAGTAGTGTTCAACGAAAATTGCACAGTGTGTTTTTAGTTGGAAAAATAGGTTACTTTTTTACGCTCTTTTTTCCGATAACTACTCTGATCAAGCAACTTAATGTTCTTACTGTCTTTTTCATCATCAAGCTCTACTTGTTCAACCCATTTGTACAAAATACCGCTACCATCCACAAGTTTTTTACGGCTTCTGGCACCATTTTCTCGCCTTCAAGTACCAATTTTACTGCTGTTGCTTTGAATTCTTTTGTGTAGATTTTTTTAATGTTGCTTGTCATTTAGAACGTCTTTTTGTTGTAGAATACCTCAAAAATGCGTCCTAATTTTTACATAGTGATCATTCACCTTCTTGTTTGCGTTCGCAAATTCGATTAAAACCATCCATATTAATAAAAATAAAACATGATGCAATCAACTCATAGAAAGCAAAATGTATTTGTCATTTACGGCGGCTACACACAAGAAGCAAGCGTTTCAATAAGAAGTGGTCAAAATATCATTGATACTTTAGACGACTCTTTATTCATTGCTTATGCAATTACCTTTTTTGAACAAACCATTGTGTGTGTTTTAAATGGTGAAAAATATAAAATGGACTTAAATACCTTTTCCTTTATTACGCATGATGGCAGGAAAATAAACCCTGATTATTGTTTTATTGCGGTGCATGGCGCCCCCGGGGAAAATGGGCAACTACAGTCTTTGTTTGAATTAATAGGTATTCCTTATTTTTCAGTCAATTCAAGAATATCTGCATTAACCAATCATAAATACCATACCGTGTGTTACGTCAAATCACATGATGTTTGTGTAGCACAAAATCATTATATCAATAACGATCATTACGATATTGATGTGATATGCGAAAAAATGGCATTTCCATTTTTTATTAAAGCTTGTAAAAATGGAAGTAGTATTGGTGTAAATAAGGCTTATTCAAAAGAACAAGCTGATCAATTTATAAAAGAAACTTTGAAAATAGATGATGAAATTATTATCGAACAATCTATTTCGGGGAGAGAATTTACCATTGGTATTTTTACGCTCGATAATCAAATTACTATAACGTCTCCGAGCGAAGAATTATTAATTGAAAATAATATTGATTTTTTATCACATGAAAACAAGATAGACAGCACAAAAAACATTACATTGACGGTCGCAAATGTAGATAAACTGTTACTTTTAAAAATGCAAAATTTTGTCAGAAAAATTTATGGTATTTTTGGGAATAAAGGCGTTATGCGGATCGATTTTATTTTAAATGATAACGATAACGAGCTCTATTTTCTGGAAATTAATACCATTCCGGGTATGTCGCCGCAAAGTATATTTCCGAAAATGTTAGTGGCGGCGGGGATGACATTTAGTCATTTCTTAACCACAACTATCCGTGAAGCCATTGAAAATAATACATCACAATGATCCGTCAACAGTAATCAGGACAAAAACACAGCGAACTTTACTATATGTTTCAAAATTTTCTGGTGGCATTGATCTATTAGGGGAATGGCTGTGTTTGTGGTTAAAAGTCTTCAATATATTCGAAGAGATAACTCCCGCTTGCCCTCTATAATTTTGTAGCGAATGTGCTAACCAACTCAGTTTTGAGTATGTGAAAAAGGCTCTCAGCGACCACGTTGTCGCAACAATCGCGACTTCTTTGTTCGATTTCATGCATTTTAAACAAAGCGCAATGTGATTTTGAAGCATATTGCAATCATTCTCCAGTTACGTTCTCATATTCCCTGCCATCGACCAGCTGACGATTTTGGGTAAAAATAAGTCAATCGCTGTTGCCAAAAGTAAAATAATCCTTCCCCAGATCATGAAAACAGCACGATTAGTCGAAACCGTTATCGGTCAATTAACAGATCATTTTCAAATCGAAAAAGTTCACGCTCGAGATTGTTTGCATCTAAATCATTGCTTCATCAGAAAAATTCTTGCTTATACTATGGGAACGTTTCTGAATAGAATTTTGGGGAATTCTATTTTATATTTTGATGACTTGGTTTTGACCTAAAAGTCGAACATTGCGTATCCAGCTAATTTTTATGAAAAATCCGTATCGACGATACAAGCTTTTGAGAGGTTGTATACGTTGTTGCCATAGGGTCTACTCCTGGTTGTGATTACTCAATGTGTTTCTACAAAATACCGTCAAAAAAACATTCCCTCTGTCAAAATGTTGAGAGCGGTTTTTTATGGGTAATGTGTGTAAAATCACAACTATATTTTTCACATTTATATTTCGTAGGACAGTTATTCATGCGTAGAGTTATTTTCAATCAAAAAGGTGGTGTTGGGAAATCGACTATCACCTGTAATTTAGCTGCCATTAGTGCAATGGAAGGCAAACGCACACTGGTTATTGATTTAGACGTGCAAGGAAATTCAAGTCAATATCTGCTTGGAAAAAAAGTCGCCGAAAGCGATAAAACTATTGTGCATTTTTTCAAAGAAACATTAAGTGTTTCATTATTTGGCGGAAATAAAAGTGGTTCAGGCTTAGAAAATGCGATTCACGCCACACCATTTCCTAATTTATTTGTATTACCATCACACCCTGAACTTGAACCATTGCAAGGACGTTTAGAATCGCGTTATAAAATTTTTAAACTCAAAGAAGCCCTCGATAAACTAGAAAATTTTGATGAAATTTACATTGATACGCCACCAATTTTGAATTTTTACAGTCAATCTGCGTTAATTGCAGCCCATAAATGTTTAATTCCATTTGATTGCGATACATTTGCGCGTGAAGCATTGTATTTATTGATGCAAACACTTACTGAAGTGAAAGCGGATCACAATCCTGGTTTAGAAATAGAAGGAATTGTCGTCAATCAATTTCAAAAACAAGCCAATTTACCACGTCAACTCGTTAATGAATTGATTGCAGAAGGTTTGCCTGTTTTAGCATCAATGCTTTCTTCGTCAGTGAAAGTACGTGAATCTCATTTTGAATCAAAACCCCTAATACATTACGTTCCCACTCACAAATTAACCGACGAATTCCGTGCGCTTCATGCTGAAATTCACAGCCGTTAAAACGTATGCTTTGCCGATTCTTTCAGGAATTTTTATCGGAACCAGTTACATTCCATTTCCACCTTGGGCAGCATTATTTGGATTTGTACCACTATGGATTTTTTGGCAACGCCAAACTCAATTAAAATCCGTCATTTTCGGCGGCATGACGACAACATTTGTTTTTACGTTAATTGGATTTAATTGGATGACGTATTTGCTTCATGAATTCGCAGGTTTGCCATGGATTTTGGCGTTTGTCGGTATGATTTTATACGCACTATTTGCACATACGTTTGTAGTAATTGCAGGCGGATCGTGGTTTTTATTGAATCAGAAATTGAATTATTCGCCCGCGTTATCTGTGGGTTTAATGGCGATAATTACAATTTTAAGCGAAGCATATTCCTTTACATTGTTTGATTGGAATTTTGGCTATTCATGGTTTGGCTCTCAAATGCCAATTTATCAACTCGCTGAAATCATTGGTTTTAGTGGTTTAAGCGCAATTACATTAGCGTTTAACTTACCCTTGTATTTGGCTTGGCAATGGCGAAATGAACAGCGGGGGAAAATCCTTTTTAGCGCAGTAATTAGCATTTTTGTGTTGTTGAATGTTGGTGGATTAGCATTGGAAGCACGTTTACCGAAAACGGATGCTGAATTCAATGTATTAATGGTCCAAGGTAATGTCGGCAGCATGGAAAAAATGGCGGCTGAAACAGGCGACGGTTATGGACAAGTGATTCTAAATCGTTATTTATCACTCACGCATGAGACAGTAGAAAAATACAAAAACCAAAAAATCGATTTTGTATTTTGGGCAGAAACAGCGTTTCCGACATTTTTGGGTGAAAATTTAACACCACAAAATGATTATCCAAGACAACTCAGAAAATTTTTAAAAGCACATAATGTACCGTTAATCACTGGGGCGTATAGCGTTAAATTTCCTGAAAAATTACTGACAAATTCGCTATTTTTGTTAGATGAAAACGGTGAAATTTTACCACCACATTACAGCAAAACGATTTTATTGGCGTTTGGTGAGTACATTCCTTTTGAAAAATTTTTCCCACAAATCCGCAATTTTTTACCACCAATTGGACATTTTGCACGTGGTGATGGTGCGACGATGTTGTTTAATTTAAAAGGTTTAAAACTTGCGCCACAAATTTGTTACGAAGATTTATTTGCCTATTTTTCGCGTGATCTAGCGAATTTAGGTGCGGATGTGATGATCAATGTCACAAACGATTCTTGGTATGGGGCGTGGCAGCAACCGTATCAGCATTTTTATATGGCGTTCGCGCGGGGTGTTGAGTTTCGACGTCCTGTTTTACGGGTCACCAATACAGGAATTTCATCAGTTAGTTTAGCATCGGGTGAAATTTTGCAACGTTCGCCAATTAATGAACAATGGGCGGATGTTTATCGTGTGCCGTATTTGAAAAATCCGCCCGCAACGTTTTATCAACAATGGTTTTATTTATTACCGATTTTGTTGTGGATGTCATTTTTTAGTTTGATAATTTTGGCGTGGCAACGTCGCACAAAATGAAATAGTTTTTTAACTTTTACGAGATTTGAAATGAGCCAAAAAATCAGAAAAGCCGTTTTCCCCGTCGCCGGTTTAGGTACACGTTTTTTACCTGCAACGAAAGCTAGCCCAAAAGAAATGTTGCCAATTGTCGATAAACCATTGATTCAATATGCAGTGGAAGAAGCGGTAGCGGCTGGCGTTGATACGATGATTTTCATTACAGGACGCAGTAAAAATGCGATTGTTGACCATTTCGACAAAGCCTATGAACTTGAAAATGAGTTGATGATTCGCGGCAAAATCGAAACGTTGCAAATGATTCGTCAAATGATGCCGCCGAATGTGACGTTTATTTTTATTCGCCAAGCCGAAGCCTTAGGTTTAGGTCATGCGGTACATTGTGCGAAACGTGCTATTGGTAATGAACCGTTTGCGGTTATTTTGGCTGACGATTTAATTGTGAACGGTGAAAATAGCGGTTGTTTGACGCAAATGGTCGCGCAATATCACAAAAACCAATGCAGTATTTTAGGTGTTGAACGCATCAATCCGAGCGAAACCGACAAATACGGGATTGTGAAAACCAAAGAAATGACTCCAACATTGGGGCAAGTCGACTTGATTATTGAAAAACCTGCACCTGATCGTGCACCATCAAATTTAGCCGTGGTTGGACGTTATATTTTAACGCCTGCCATTTTCAAAAAAATCGAAGAAACAGGCAAAGGCGCAGGTGGTGAATTCCAATTGACCGACGCGATTGCGGCGTTAATGCTAGATCAAAATGTATTTGCGTATGAGTTTGAAGGCAAGCGTTACGATTGCGGTTCAAAACTCGGTTATTTGCAAGCCAGTGTTGAAGAAGCCTTGATTCATAGCGAATTGAAAGAAGACTTTTTGGCGTATTTGAAAGACTTCGTGGCGAATTTACCAGAATAAAAAAGGGAGCGTGAGATGACGAAAAAAATTCCTTTAATTAGCATTCTAATTTTCGCACTAATGTTGACGGGTTGCGTATATTGGTTACGGGCGTTTCAGGTTTACCATCAAATGAACGATTTTGATAAACACTTTGCAATTGTCGTAACCGACGAATTTATGTTGCAATTCAAAGAGCCGATTTTATACAGCAAAGATTTTGTGTCGCTGTCACGGTTGTATCCGACTGACGATTCGCCCACGCCTGACGGGAGAAAATGGCGATATTGGTTTCGTAAAATTGACAAAGATGGAAATTTGATTAAACCCGAAATTCACTTTTACACCGATTTATATTTCAACAAAGAAAGTAAGCTGACGGCGTGGGCTTTCTCGTCGTTATTTTTACAAATTGCGCCGCCGAAGTTTTTAGAAGTGTCTTTGCGTTCGATTGGTGGCGCGGAAATCGACAAAGAGAAGCATCAACTCAAAGCAAATAGTGCGTTGCTGGAAAAAATTTCTGCCGATTTGCCCAAAAAATCCGTGGTTGTGGCGAAATTAGGTGAACCGTTAGAAATCAAAGATGAACCCGAACAGGAAATTTATGTTTATCATTTCTTGCTCGAAACGCACGAAATCGAAAAAGGTTACGAAGACCGGGCGTTAAATGAAGTGAAAATCACATTTGACAAAAAAACGCAGGAGTTAACGCGCATGGCAGGTCGATTTGCCGGTTTGAAAGTGTCGATTAACTACAAAAAGTTTTTAGTTGAACAAACTGAAGCGGATTGAAAAACTGTGCGGGTTAACTGCGTGAACCCGCGCAACGCAAACGTCCCATTTACGCACATTTCGTCATGCGGGCGCACGCAGTGCGCCCCTACATTTTCACATTCCCCGCGTGTAAACCACATTCTTTTTTCGTGCTATCTTCCCACCACCAACGCCCCACGCGCTCATGTTGATTCGGCAAAATCGCGCGGGTACACGGTTCGCAACCAATGCTGATAAAACCCTGTTGATGCAGCGGATTATAAGGCACTTGATACGCTTCGATATAATCCCAAACCTGCGCCGAAGTCCAATTCAACAACGGATTAAATTTAATCAACGTGTGTTCGGGAGTCGAAAACGCGCCATCGATTTGAACTTCAGGAACGGCTTGGCGCGTGTCCATACTTTGGTCTTTTCGTTGTCCAGTAATCCACGCATCGACATTCGCGAGTTTGCGCCGCAACGGTTCCACTTTCCGAATCCCACAACATTCCGAATGCCCGTCTTCATAAAAACTAAACAAACCTTTCGTTTTCACAAACGCATCGAGCAATTCACGATTCGGACTTAACACCTCGATTTGGATGCCGTAATGTTTTCGCACTTGCTCAATATAACGATAAGTTTCTGCGTGTAATCGTCCCGTATCCAGACAAAAAACCTGAATATCTTTGCGAAAATTCAACGCCAAATCAATCAACACAACGTCTTCCGCGCCACTGAATGAAATGGCGATGTTGTCGAATTGCGCCAACGCCGCTTTTAAAATAACACGCGGATTTTTGCCCGCAAGTTCTGTTTGTAAGGTTTCAATGTTCATGATTGGGAAAAATAATGGGTTAAAAACTGTTCAAAAGGCAGTTGTGGCGCGAATTCTAATTCACGTTGTTTCGCGTGAGATTCTGCCGCCAAGTTTATAAATTTCTGCCGTGTGGTGTCGTCTAATAATTGAGCCGCGAAAATTTTTGCTAATTCTGCCGATTGATTTAGCGCAAAGCCTGCAAATGGTTTTTTCATTTCACGCATCGCAGCCAACATTTTCGCAGACGGCGTTAAATCGGGGTTTTTAACCAATTCGCGCTGTAAATTCAATGCTTCAGAATAAGGCGAATCGGTTTCAGTCGAATCCAACGCTTCACAAATCGGTTGCGTCGAAATCAAAATTTCACGCGCCCAGTTTTGCAATGTAATCGTTTCGCCATTTTTCACCAATTCCACGTTCGGTTTGCGTCCGTTATTCGCCACAATTAACTGATTAGCATTATTCACGCGCAATTCATCAGCGGTAATTTCGGGACTTGCGGTCAATAAACACGTCAATAATAACGCTTCAATAAAACGCGCCGTCGGTTCATCAACGCCCAATGGCTGGAACGGATTTAAATCCAACGCACGCATTTCCACATATTCAACGCCACCTCGACGCAATGCCGAAGTCGGTTTTTCACCTGATAACGCAATTTGTTTCGGGCGCATAATGCTGTAAAACTCGTTTTCAATTTGTAAAATATTGGTGTTCAATTGCTGATATTCGCCGTTTTTACACACACCAATTTTTTCATAATCCGCGTAAGGCGTGCTAATTGCCGTGCTCAAACTTTCAACGTAACCGTGAATCGAATTGTAATCAATGTGCAAATCCGCCTGATTTTTGCTTTTATAACCAATGTCGCTCATCCGTAACGATGTGGCAAAAGGATGATAAAGCGTGCCGTTGTCGAATTCTTCAAATTGCGCCATTAACGATGGGCGACTGTTGAAAAAGTTTTTACAAATCGCCGGCGACGCGCCAAATAAATACAAAATCAACCAGCCAATCCGTTGGAAATTCCGAATCAGCCCAAAATATGCCGCGTTTTTAAAATCGGCGAATGATTCGGATTTTCCTGATTGTTGATGCAGAAATTCCCACAACGGTTCTGGCACCGAATAATTAAAATGAATGCCCGAAATCGCTTGCATCGTGCGCCCATAACGATGCCACAAACCATGCCGGTAAACGTGTTTCATGCGCCCGATATTGGAACTACCGTATTCCGCAATCCGAATGCTGTCGTCGCCATTGATGCCACACGGCATACTCGCGCACAATAATTGCTCGTCGCCCAAATTTTCGTAAACGAATTGATGAATCTTCTGTAATTCGCGCAACGTGTCTTGAATGTCGGAAAATGGCGACGTAATCAATTCAATTAACGCTTCCGAATAATCTGTGGTGATGTGCGAATGCGTCAACGTTGAACCCAAACTGCGCGGATGGGTCGCTTGTGAAATCAAGCCGTGTGCATTAATGCGAAGGCTTTCTTTTTCGATGCCTTTTAAACCGCCACCGAGTAAATGAGGAGTATTTTTAAGCCAAAAAGTCATAAAGTATGAAAAACAGAATTAAGAATGGGTGGCATTATAGTCGTCTTTAATCGCGGATTGTAATTGTGCTAAGGCTTTGCCACGATGACTCAGTGTATTTTTAATTTCAAACGATAATTCTGCCGCGCTGCAATGATGTGTTGTAACACCAAAAATTGGATCGTAACCAAAACCTTTCTCACCTTGCGGATGCTCCAAAATATAGCCATCCCAACGCCCTTGCGCGATTATCGGACATGGATCATCGGCGTGACGCATCAAAACTAACACGCAAAAAAAGTAAGCTTGCCGTTTTTCAGGCGTTACGCCATCTAATTCGTGTAACAGTTCGATGATATTTTCAGAATCCGTTGCGCCTCGCCCTGCATAACGTGCCGAATAAATAGCAGGTGCATCATTTAACGCCGCGACAACTAAACCTGAATCGTCTGCAATCGTAGATAGATTTGAAAGCTTCGCCGCGTGACGTGCTTTTAAAATCGCATTTTCAATAAACGTTGTGCCTGTTTCTTCGATTTCAGAAACGTTGAATTGTGTTTGTGGGATCAAGGTGTAATTCGGTAGCAATGCTTGGAGTTCTTTTATTTTTCCTGAATTTCCACTGGCAAGAACAAGAGAATTAGTTTTCATAAGATTTCATTAGCTCCAAAAATTGCGCTTCATTTAGAATTTTAACGCCGAATTTTTCAGCTTGCGTGAGTTTACTTCCAGCAGCTTCGCCTACTAAAACAACCGTTGTCTTGGCTGAAACTGAACCAGACACTTTCGCGCCTAACTGTTCTAATTTCACTTTTATTTCGTTACGCGGTGAATTCAATGTACCCGTTAAAACCCACGTTTCCCCTGTCAATGGTTGCAAATCTTCAACGATTTTATGTGCATCCCACGTTACACCCGTTGCAAGTAAATCATCAACCAGTTGATTATTAGTTGCGTCATCAAAAAATGCTCGTACATTGCCTGCTGTTATTTCCCCAACGTCAGGCACTTGCACCAAGGCTTCAATCTCTGCTGCACGTAATTTTTCTAACACTTTAAAGTATCGCGCCAAATTTTTCGCGCCACTTTCTCCGACTTCTGGAATGCCTAGCGCCGCTAAAAATGTACTAAATTCAGTTTTTTTTGATGCTTCAATCGCGGCAAGAATTTTAGTAGCATTCTTTTCGCCCTGCCCTTCTAAATTCGTAATGTCGTTCCTTTGTAAACGATAAATACCCGCGACACTGGTTAAAACATTTTTCTCACAAAGAATTTCAATGACTTTTGAACCGAGTTGGCGAATGTTCATACAATTGCGAGAGGCGTAATATTTAATGCGTTCGGCGATTTGTGCGCCACACGCTAAACCACCACTGCAACGGAAAGCCGCTTGGTTTTCGATACGTTTCACCCTCGAATTACAAACAGGACATTGATCAGGCATTACGATTGTTTGTCGCGCTTTACCTTCCGATACGACCTTCACAATTTTTGGAATGACATCGCCCGCGCGATGAATTTCGACTTTATCACCGATACATAAATTCAAGCGTTCGATTTCGTCCATGTTGTGAAGTGTAGCGTTGCTCACAGTTACACCGCCCACAAATACAGGTTCTAAACGCGCCACTGGGGTTAAAACACCTGTGCGTCCAACTTGAAAATCGACATCTAACAATGTCGTAATCATGATTTGAGCAGGAAATTTCCGCGCCACCGCCCATTT
This sequence comes from Methylococcaceae bacterium, assembly GCA_014191975.1. Taxonomy (GTDB): domain Bacteria; phylum Pseudomonadota; class Gammaproteobacteria; order Methylococcales; family Methylomonadaceae; genus UBA10906. The sequence goes on from BJHG01000013.1 coordinate 35,794, forward strand.
TGGTGAACGCGAAATAAAACCTAACTTTCCCTGTAAATTGAGTGAATCAATTTTATAAACAATGCCATCAATTTCCATAGGCAATGATTCGCGCAATATTTCCATACGTTGGTAATCTTGCTCAAAAGCCATTTTATTGGCGGAAAAATTGTGATTATTTTGATTCGATTTAAACCCCAATTTGACTAAATACGCCAAAATTTCGGAATGTCGAGAAAACGCAATTTCGCCTGAATACGCCCCCATTCCATAAGGAATAAATTGTAATGCTCGTTCAGCGGTAATTTTGGGATTCAATTGGCGAATCGTTCCCGCTGCCGCATTGCGTGGATTGACAAAAAGGCGACTATTTTGAACCTGAGCAAGATGGTTTAGTTGTTCAAAAATAGCTTTTATCATAAACACTTCACCACGCACGTCTAAAATTTTAGGTGGATTTTCTGCGTTTAATTTCAACGGAATAGATTGAATTGTTTTAATATTATGCGTGACATCTTCGCCAATTTGACCATCACCACGCGTCGCCGCATAACGCAAAAAACCATTTTCATAACGCAAACTAATAGCTAACCCGTCCAATTTGGATTCACTAAAAATATCAAGTTCCGCCAATGGTATAGCCAATTCTTTTGCGGCTTTGACAAAAAAATCGATGGTTTCATCAATCGAAAACACATTCGACAACGACAACATTTTTACATCGTGTGTAATCTTTTTAAACGCGCTGTTAACAATATCACCCACACGTTGCGTAGGTGATTCTGGTATTAACCAATCGGGATTTTCGTGTTCAATACTTTGTAATTGTCGAAATTCTGTATCGTATTCAGAGTCTGAAACCAGCGGCGTATTCAAAACATGATAAGCATGATTCCAGTCATTAAGTTGCGTGACAAATTTTTGATAATCAATAAACGTCATCATTGCCCCCGAAGAAAAAATTTATCGAGTTCTTGTGTAGATAACGAAATCCATGTCGGGCGACCATGATTACATTGCCCACCACGCTCCGTTTGTTCCAATTCACGCAATAGCGCATTCATTTCGTCTTGCGTCAAAATCCGATGTGCTCGTACGCTGCCGTAACAAGCCATTTTCGCCAATACATCATTATATTCAGATTGAATCCGATAACTGTCTTCGTGTTCAATCAAATCCGCTAACACGTCACGCACCAATTGTTCGCCGTTCGAATTCTGTAGTAACGAGGGTTGAGCCCGTAATAAAAGTGTTTCAGGTGCAATTCGATTTAATTCAAATCCTACTGATTGAAAAAAATGCTCGGCATTTTCAGCGAGTTCTGCTTCGGATTCTGTGACGGTAATTTTTATTGGTAAAAGCAGTGGCTGTGTGGCAATTTTGCCTTCAGCATATTGTTGTTTTAATCGCTCAAACGTAATGCGTTCATGTGCGGCGTGCGTATCGACCAAAACCATACCCGTTGGGGTTTCAGCAAAAATATAAATGCCATGTAAATGGGTAATCGCATAACCCAAAACCATTCGACTTGGATTTGTATCAAACGTTATTTTATTTTCGATGGGTAATTCGTTCGCTTGAAAAAAAGGCGTTTGATAAATTTTCTGTTCGGGGATTTTTAACGATTGTTGAAAACGAGGCGAGAACTCTTTAGGTGTTTCAATTTCAGTGTGCTGATAAAATCCCCCATAATTCAGGATTGTCGGGCGCACATTTGCCAATGCACGTTTTACACATGACATCATAAAATCATGCACCGCACGGTTTTCACGAAAACGAACTTCCAATTTTGCAGGATGCGCGTTGACATCGACTTCCGTTGGATCGAGCGTTAAATACAACACAAAAACCGCGTGTCGCCCCGAAAAAAGTACATCTGAATACGCTTGTTTAATAGCATGAGCAACGGTTTTATCTTTGACAAAACGTCCATTCACATAAAAAAACTGCATATCAGTTTGACTGCGTGAAAACGTCGGAACACTAATCCAACCACGTAACGTTAAACCCGAAATTTCAAAATCCAAATGCAGTGCGTTATCGATAAAATTTTGCCCAAAAATCATCGCCAAACGCTGTTCTTGCTGCTCTAAATTAAATGCAGCTGCGAGTTTTAAAATTTCTTTTTGTTGATGAAATAACGTAAAACCTAACGCAAAACGACTTAACGCCATTCGCTTTACAACGGTTTCAATGTGACCGAATTCAGTTTTATCACTTTTCAAAAATTTGCGGCGTGCTGGTGTATTGTAAAACAAATCAGATACTTCAACCGTTGTACCTTTGGGGTGTGGTGCAGGTTGAATATCGAAAAACTGTTCCGCTCCATCGCTACAAACCGACCAACCGTGCGCCACATTTTCACAGCATGACGTTAGTGTTAATTTCGCAACTGAACTGATACTTGCTAACGCTTCACCACGAAAACCCATGCTGGTAACATGTTCTAAATCGTCGAGATTAGAAATTTTACTGGTCGCATGACGTGATAAAGCAAGTGGTAAATCATCTTTTTCGATGCCTATGCCATCGTCACAAACTCGAATTAAACGTAGTCCACCCTGTTCAATATAAAGCGTAATGTTTGTTGCTTGAGCGTCAAAACAGTTTTCGATCAGCTCTTTGACAATCGACGACGGGCGTTCAATCACTTCGCCTGCGGCAATTTGATTAACAAGTTGTGGTGGGAGAATGTGAATAGACATTGGTTATTTTTTAAAAGAAAAAAGGCGCTTAAATTCGCGCCCTTGTAATTTTTGAATACGGTGAAATTTATAATGCCGCAATCCGTTGTTGTTCGTTTTTAGGTTGTTTCATATAACTGTGAACGCCTTTTAAAATTGCTGTCGCAATTTTAAACTGATGCCCTGAACTCAATAAATTGGCTTCTTCAATCGGATTAGAAATAAATGCTGTTTCAACCAAAATTGATGGAATATCTGGCGACTTTAACACCGCAAAACCCGCTTTTTGTACTGCTTCAAAATGCAATTTTGATACATTTTCAAAGTTATGTAAAACCTTATTGGCTAACAAAACACTTGCCTCTTGTGTCGCACTTTGTGACAAATCTAGTAATACATTTGTTAATCCATTTTCGTCATCACTAAGCTGTTCACCTTCCACAAATTCAACTGAATTTTCACTGTGTGCTAACCAATACGCAGATTCACTGGACGCGCCGTTAGTTGATAACGCATAAACTGAGGCACCACGAACGCCAGAATCTTTAATTGCATCGGCGTGAATTGAAATGAAAACATCTGCTTTAGCTGCGCGAGCGATGTCCATTCGTTTTCGCAAGGCAACGTAATAATCACCTTGGCGAATCATGACTGTTTTCATACCTGCTTGAGCATTAACCATTACTTCTAATTTTTGTGCAATTGAAAGAACAACGTCTTTTTCATAAGTGCCCGCCAAACCTTGTGCACCAGAATCGTTGCCACCGTGTCCAGCATCAATAGCAACAATAAAAGGTTTTACAATTTTGCTGACTTCACTATTTTTAACAGGAACAATTTGAGAAACAGGCTTTTTAATTTCAACTTCTGAAATGGCTTTAGAAATTGGAACAACTTTAGGTAGTTTTTTTTCAGAAACGGGAATAATAGGGGTTGATTTTTCGGTAAGCTTTACGTCGGTCTTAGGTTCCATTTTTACTATTTTATTACTTAAACCTTTATCTAATAATTCAACAACAAAGTGATTATTTCCGAGCGCATCAGTATGTAACGTAGTGGTTTTATTAGAAAGTGGTTTTTTTAAATCAACCACAATTCGTAAATCCGTGCCATTTTTTGCGCCTACACGAATACCTGAAAATAAAGGATGTGACGCGGAAGGTTGTGCCAATTCTTTTGTGACCACTGCGTTATGTAAATCAATAACTAAACGTGCCGGATTTTCAAAAAACTGCACCTTATTTTGGCTAGCTGACGTATTAACATCAAATGTAATTCGTGACTGGCCCGGCGTCGTCCAATAACGTAGCGAATTTACACGCAAAACGTCTTCAGCATAAACCAGACCTTGCCAACTCAAAAGGATAAATAATATATTCAAATAATGTCGCATATTCTAAAAATCCATAATTGATAATATGGTTTAAAGTATATCAGTATGTTATTGTTTTTTCATATACTAATTATTAAATATTAAATATTAATGAGCAACTTGCAAAATGGCTGAAAGTGGTTTGATTTATGGCTAGATTGGCCAAGGAAAAAGAAAAACACCTGCTCTGAAATGATAAAATAGAATCGTAAAATAACCATTACTATCAATAATATGAGCGGGCTACGAGAAACTTTATCACAAACATGGCTGAGTATTCAAATCAGTTTATTCCCCTGGTTATCCGAAGAGTTAGGGCCACTGACCAAAAAGCAACAAGAATTGGTGTCAATATTAGAGCTGATACGCATTGAAGAATTTATCTATTCAAGCCGCGGTTTTCCAGGGCGTCCACCAAAAGATCGTACGGCGATAGCCAGAGCCTTAGTGGCGAAAATGGTTTATCACCTGCCGACGACAAGGGCGTTGCTCGACCGGCTTGATTGCGATAGTGCATTAAGACGTCTTTGCGGATGGGAGCGAAAAAATGATGTTCCAGATGAATGCACGTTTTCTCGTGCCTTTGCCGAGTTCTCAGC
>BJHG01000014.1 GCA_014191975.1 Methylococcaceae bacterium
CAAAAAAATCAGAACGATTTAGTATAAAATTTTGGTGAATTCCTACACACGTTTACGCGAAACCTAATATTATGATTAACACTGGAGAAACAATTTTAAATGAAGATGGTGTGTTGTCTTCTTGCACAAAAAGACAGGGGATTTGTGGTTACGCATGCTGTAAGTTTAGTGTGGGTAATTGGATTATGCTGTTACCTGGCGAGTACGAAGTAGCGGTGCAGAAAAATTTAAAGCGCGATCATTTACACTTTGAAAGTAATCAACATGCTATTTGCTCTACACCTTGTCAAACAGGTGATTTAAAACCCATCGATTGTTCATGGTATCCCTTGTTTCCTGCTAATCAAAATGCGACACAGTTTTTGGTTGCTGATCACCGTAAATGTCCCATTCCGAATCATGAACTTATCGACAAAATGCTTGCCATACATATTTCGGCGTTAGCATGGGAGCAACAACATCCAGGCAGTTTGGAACAAATGCTGACGTTGAGTCGAGATTTTGTCGGTTATATGCCATTTCCTTATAAAATTTTTAATGGGCAAGCCATTAAAATGACCACAGAAGAAATGCAGTGCATCGCTCTCACTAATAATTTACCTGTGGACTATATCTGTAAAGATTGGACAGTAACCCTATCAGGCTATTCCGCATCTCAAACACCCGATGATGAAAAATAAATCATTATTAATTCAATTCATTCTGGGTCTTACTGTATCCAGTTACGCAAATATCACTCACGCGCAATACACACTTTATGACGGTGAATACGGTTTGTTATCGGCGGGATTGCAAATACAAATGGTGGGCTTGGGAGAATACAACAATCGTTCGGGTGATCCTTTCGCTAAAAATGTTCTGAGTGATATTTATTGGGAACATACGATAGAACCGAATATCAAAGGGGTGGTTAATTTACCAAAAGGCAGTCAGTTGTATAGTGGTTTCAGTATGATTTACAGTGCGATGCTTGGGCATGATCCCTCAGGAATAACGTTTCGAGGATTGCCACAACTAGGCACTGAAAGAGCAGATTATGCGGCTTACCCCGATTACAAAGATTGGATGATGACGGAAGAAATGTATGTCGGCTGGCGTTCCGGAAAATCATTAGCTCAATGGGGCGAAAATGCCATTGATTTGTCTGTTGGTTCGCAAGATTACAAATTAGGAACGGGATTATTGTTGGCAAATGGGACGGATGATGGTGGTTTTCGTGGTTCGTACTGGTTAGGTTCACGAACCGTTTTCATCAATACTATGATTGCCCGCATCAATGTCAATGGTTACAAACTGGAAGGTTTTTATTTAGAGAATCATCCGCGTAATCCTAAAGCTAAAAAAAGGTACACAGGGATGAACGTCGAATATAACTATCACGACAAGGCTAATTTTGGTTTTAGTTATATTAACGATGATGATTACACCCGCGATGTCACGGCGAAAACGGATGCGTATGATTTTAGGCTAGATTTCAAACCGTTAGCAAACACATTGCCAAATTTATCCGTTAGCACTGAGTATGTTTATCAAGTGAATAATAAACTCACAGATCCTAATCCCGAATCGCCATTTTTATATAACTATGGAAATATGGGACGCAAAACAGTATCGGGCGGGTTTGGACAAATTGAATACAAATTTGCTGAAACACCTTGGCAGCCTACGTTAAGTTATCGTTATGCCATTATGAAAAAAGGCTTTGATTACATGAACTTCGGCTTTAAGACTTGGGGAACATGGTTTCAAGGTGAGATGACAGGCGAATTTATTTTTGATAATACCGATTTAATTACCAATACAGCCCGAGTTGTTGTTACACCTGTCGAAGATGTAACAGTGAATTTAATTTATTTAAATTTTAAATTCGATGATCCCAAAGTGATGAAAGCAACATCATCCTCATTTGGTAATGAAATAGATTTAGTAGCGGATTGGGCAGTGAATAGTTCAATTGATCTATCAACGGGTCTTGAAACTTTTATACCCGATGCAGGCGGAAAGCAGGTGTATAACGGTGGTAATAAAATGTGGGTACAAGGGATGATATATGCGTCATTTAAATTTTAGTCTTTTGGGCTTATCACTTGTTATGACGTTTTGCGTTCATGCTGCGGATTTTAGTGTGACGCCACCGGATATTGCCCGTGTTAAACAACGTGGTGAATTGGTCGTTGCGATGTATTACGAAGATGTTGCGCCTTTTTGTATGCGTAACAGCAAAAACGAATTAGTCGGTATCGATGTTGAGATAGCCCAAGATATTGCTAAAAAATTGGACGTTAAGTTGACCTTGAACAGGGACTCCAAAACATACGATGAAATCATTCAGGCTGTCGTAAATAAAAAAGCTGATATTGGACTTAGTACGTTAAGTGATACCTTAGAACGCGCTACTACAGTTAGCTTTACGACCCCCTACTGGTCACTTAAACAGTCTTTAATTATCAATCGATTAAAATTATCAACTTATAAAGACCATCCCGATTATAAAAAAACAGAATTACTTTTAAATCAAACTGGTATTAAAATCGGCGTGATCAAAGGCAGTTCGTATGTCGATTTTGCTAAAAAATTCTTTCCATTGGCAACTATCGAAAGTTACGAAACGTTAGCGCAAGGTATTGAAGATACAAAAAAGACAAATTTGCTAGCATTCCTTTATGACGAAGTAGAAATCATGAATTGGAATAGCACGCATCCTGAAGACAGTTTGTTTTTGAAATCCGAGTTTATAACGCAAAGTGAAGATACTTTAGCGATTGCCGTGAATTGGCAAGATAGTCATCTATTGTCATGGTTGAATTTATCTATCCAACAATCCAAAAATAATTTTCTTAAACGCTTAAAAACAAAATACATGGACGGGGCAAATTAAGTGATGAATTTATCTTTTTTCAAAAAAATGCGTGTCCCAAATACGTCCTGGTTACTAAGTCCGTGGTTAGTTTTTATGGGTGTTTTTATTGGCGCGATTATAGGTGTCTTTGATCGAGATTTGGCCGTTCAGTTACTGCCTTTTGGTACGCTTTACATAAAGCTGTTGCAAATGTTTGTTTTGCCTATTCTGATGACGGCTGTCATTTCTGGTCTGGGTAATTTATTTATGTCGGGGATGAAAAGAAGTCAAATCACCAAATTGGTTATTTTTTTATTTGTGGGTTTAATGGTTGCCAGCTGTATTGGTTTGCTATTTGGGGTAGTAGGGCATCCAGGTGGTGCATTGCACCATGATGCACAAGTTACTCTGGGAAAAACGATTACTCAATCTGAACGTATTTCCATTGCCGGTGATCAAGTAGAGTTACCTAATATGTTCATCTACATGCAAGCAATGATACCCGAAAATATATTTGCATCATTAGGCAAGGGTGACAATTTAGCGGTTCTATTTTTTTCCATTTTAACGGGCATCAGTATGGGGAAAATGAATTCAAAATCGAGTAAAACGGCTTTGGTAGTGGTTGACGCTTTTTACAACGTTTTTTTAGCCATTATTGGCTGGATGATGTATGCCTTGCCGTTGGGTTTGTTATGTTTATTTGCGGGGCAAATTGCTCAAATTGGGATGGATATTATCTGGGCAACCGCTAAACTCGTTCAATACATTTATATTTCTTGTATAGCTACTATGGTGGGGTACAGCTTAATTATTTGGTGGAAGTTGAAAGATCGGTTTTCTTATTTGGAATCGCTCGCCGAGTTGAGACAGCCGATTATAATTGCCTTAGGAACAGCTAGCAGCTTTGCGACCATTCCATCGGCCCTAAATGTATTAAAAAATAATTTAAAGATCGATAAAAATACTTCCGACTTGGTTATTCCTTTGGGAATGACGATTAACCCACCTGCTTCAGTGTTGCAATTCGCTATATCTAGCATATTCATTTCGCAAATCTACGGTGTTGACCTAAATTTCACCCAACTCGGTATGGTATTTATCGGAGCGATATTTGCGGGACTAGCCTCTTCAAGTACCCCGAGTATCGTGGCACTGAGTATGATTGCGATGATTCTTGACCCACTGGGTTTACCTAGCAGTGTTGCCATCATTTTGTTGGTCGCTATTGATCCCGTAATCGACCCTATTATTACTGCGCTTAATGTTTACTCTAACTGTGCATTAGCAGTGGTGAGCGATTCTACTGAATCAAAAATGCAGTTGGAAGTTGTGTACGAAACAGAGGTAATTAAAACCTGATGGGATTCAATAACTGTCATTCGTGAGATTTGAAATGAACGCTTCGACTGAAGAAAAACGCAAAATAATGGCAACGAAAATTATTGATAATGTTGCAAAAACCGCAGCGATGACATCGGCTATTTTTTCGCAAATTCCAGGCATGGGCGTAACAACCCTGAGCAAACTTTACTTTGACATGGCAAAAGAGCTTGCTGCTTTGTTCAATCAAGAATTGGAAACATCAGTTGCTAGATCAATTGTAATAGCAGGTTGTGAAAACCATGCGAAAGCGATATTTAATAAATCGGTGTTAGGCTGGATACCGTTAATAGGTAACCTCATCAATGCCAAAATAACCTTCACTCTTACCCAAAATATAGGCTGGTTTTTTTATAATCATTTTGTCGAAACTTACAAATAAGTAGTTTGATCTCAATTACGAAAATGTATCAAAAATATAAAAAACTCTCATAAATTAATTTTACTCTTTAATATTTAAGACAAAATGAAAAAAAATAATTTATTACACCGACAATTTCAGCAGCAAGTCGAGAATTATCCGAATGCTATTGCCTTAACATTCAATGGCGAAGCAATGAGTTATGCTGACTTAAATGCGCGTAGTAATCAATTAGCCGGTCATTTACAAACGTTGGGAGTTAAACCAGAAGTCTTAGTCGGACTGTGTTTAGAGCGTAATTTTAATTTAATTATTGCGATATTGGCGATTTTAAAAGCAGGTGGCGCGTATTTACCTTTAGACAGTAATGCGCCAATGGAACGTTTAGAATTTATTTTAAAAGATTCCGAAACCAAAATTGTCTTAACCGAAAGCCAGTTTGCGATCAAATTTACCGCTGTTGAACACTTAATCAATTTAAATGCCGTTCAAACGCAAATTCACCGCGATTATTCTGAGCAAAATATAGTGATTGATTATGCAGGTGATGCCACGCAATCTTTGTGCTATCTGATGTACACGTCGGGTTCGACAGGTTTGCCAAAAGGGGTACAGATTACTCACCACAATGTCATGCGTTTATTAGATTCTACCGAAGCTTGGTTCAACTTTAATTCGCACGATGTTTGGGTATTGTTTCATTCGTATGCGTTTGATATGTCGGTTTGGGAAATTTGGGGCGCATTTTTATACGGTGGGCGATTGGTTATCGCTCCACATACTATAACCCGCACACCTGAACAGTTTTATCAATTGCTGGTCGATGAAAAAATCACGTTTTTAAATCAAACGCCTTCTGCTTTTGCGCCGCTCGTGCGAGTGGATCAAGATTATCCTGCTGACGCATTATCGTTACGCTGCGTGACGTTTGGGGGCGAGGCGTTAAATTTTAAAATGTTGGAACCGTGGCTACTTCGACACGGCGATTCTGTGCCGCGACTGGTGAATATGTATGGCATTACTGAAACCACGGTTCACGCCAGTTATCGCCTTGTGACCTTACAAGATATTCGTGAAGGTAACAGCAAACTGATTGGTGTCGCGATTCCCGATTTAGAATTGCATCTTTTGGACGATACACAGCAAATCGTACCGAATAACATTGAAGGTGAAATTTATGTGGCGGGAGATGGCGTGGCGCGGGGATATTTGAATCGTCCTGAACTCAACAGCGAGCGATTTATTACGTTGCCACAATTTCCGAATCAACGTTTATACCGTTCAGGGGATTTGGCTATTCGTCTTGCCAATGGCGATATGGAATACGTTGGTCGCGCCGACACGCAAATCAAACTGCGTGGCTTTAGAATCGAGTTAGGCGAAATCGAAACGATATTAACGAGTCATGAAAAAATCAGTGAAGCGGTTGTGACCGTTCACGAAGAAGACGAACACAAACGTTTAGCGGCTTACGTCGTAGCAAAAAATCCAACAGGCGAATTGGTTTCTCAATTGCGTGAATTAGCCGCCGCGCATTTGCCTGAATATATGCATCCAACGTATTACACGGTTTTAGAAAAAATGCCGTTAAACGTCAATGGCAAAATAGACTGTAAGGCCTTGCCCGAACCCCAACGTGATTTTCTATCGGATGGCGCGCATTTTGTCGCGCCACAAACGCCTGCTGAAAAAACGTTAGCGATACTTTGGGCGGAAGTTTTGAAGCTCGAAAAAGTGAGTATTCATGACAATTTCTTTCAAATGGGGGGCGATTCGATTCTGGCGATTCAATTGATTAGCAAAGCCAAACGCGCGGGATTGAAACTCGCGCCCAATCAATTATTTTTGCACCAAACGATTGCTGAATTGGCGGCACAAGCTGGCGCGACAAACCTTTCGACTCAGCTAATAATTGAACATATCGCTAAACAAAATGCTGACTCGGCGATTAGTTTAAGTCCGGTGCAACATTGGTTTTTTGAACAAAAAATTACCCAACCTCAGCATTGGAATCAAGCGGTTTTATTGAAATGTCGCCAAACTCTCCCCGCTGATTTAATCGAAAAATCGTTGCAAGCTCTGCAAAATCATCATGCGTGTTTGCGTTACCAATTTATCAATCAGCCGGATTCGCTCATTCCAGAGCAACGTTTGAATCCTGATTGCAAACCGATTCGTTTAAACAAAATCGATTTAACCGATTTTCCTGAAGCGGAACGCGCGAATTTGTTGATTGAAATCGCCGAGCAAGCCCAGGACGATTTGAATTTGCAACGTGGTATTTTGATGAAAGCGTTGTTATTCCAATTGGCTGAAAATGAACAACGCTTGCTTATCATTGTGCATCATTTGTTGGTAGATGGCGTTTCGTGGCGAATTTTGTTGGAAGATTTGGAAACCGCCTTTAAACAACTCGAACAAGGTTTAGCGGTTCATTTGCCGGCAAGTGCGACGTTTGCAGAATGGACACACGTTTTGCAAAATTACAGCCAGCAAATTGTCGCCACTGAAATTCCAAATTTTGACGGCAAGCCGTTTGTGTTTGTCGGTGATTTCAATGGTGAAAACACCAGCGGCAGCGCAAAAACGCACACGTTAATTCTCAACGAAGCGCAAACTGAAATGGTGTTACGCGCTAAAAATGGGCGAATCCAAGATATTTTATTAACTGCTTTGGTGTTAAGTTTGCGGGGTGAAAATGAAAATGTGTTGCTGGATTTGGAAGGTCACGGACGTGAAGCGATTTCGAATTTAGATATTTCCAGAACGTGCGGCTGGTTCACGTCAATTTTCCCGTTTGCCGTGAATGCAAAAGGTGAAGCGAATGACGTACTCAATCATGTCAAACAGGTGTTAGCTACGTTGCCACAAAATGGCTTGGATTTTGGCATATTGCGTTATTTAAATCACCTTTCGCCAGCGGAAAAATCGCACGTTGTCTTCAATTATTTAGGGCAATTTGATCAACTCTTTAGTCCAACAGGATTATTTGAGTTAGCCGAAGAGGATTACGGTTCAACCCACAGCCCAAAAGGTTTGCGCCCATATCTGTTAGAAATAAATGCGTTGGTGTATCAAGGTAAATTGAAAATCGATTTTGTCTACAGCGCACATGTTCACAAACATGAAACGATTGAAGCACTCGCGCAAACCTTTCAAACCGCTATTGATAATTTCACCATGGGCGATTTTTCGCTAGCTAATTTAAGCGCGTCAGATACGCGCCACTTACAAACGCACTATCCCGAATTGGAAGCGTGTTATCCATTGTCGCCGACACAAGAAGGGATGCTATTTCATGCGTTAAGCGACAATTCGGTGGATGTTTATTTTGAACAATTTAGTTATGACTTTGACGGTGTGAGGAATGTTGAGTTATTTCAACAAGCGTGGCGCTTCGCTCAACAACAGCACAGTATTTTACGCACCGCTGTCGTTTGGAAAGGATTAACGCGACCCTTGCAAATCGTGTTAAAGCAAATAATATTGCCGTGGCAAAACCTCGATTGGCGTGACGTTGCCGCTGAAAATATCGAACAAAATTGGCTGCAATTTTTCCGCGCAGATAGAACGGTTTTGTTTGAATTAAATCAGCCGCCTTTAATGCGTTGGACATTGGTTCAAATGCCAAATGACGGGTGGCGATTGTTGTGGACGCATTCGCATATTTTGTTAGACGGTTGGAGCGTGGCTGTGTGTTTAAAAGATGTGTTGCAGATTTATGCGTCTTTGCTCGCTGACCAAAGCCCAAAATTACCCGTTGTCGCACAATATCGTGACTATATCGCGTGGTTGGAAAGTCAAAATCCGCAACACGCCGAACGTTTTTGGTACGAAACCTTGAGTGAAGCTGACACGCGCGTGGGGCGATTTAAATCGACGGGACAACAAGGTTATGTTGAAAGCGTTGAGCAATTGCCCGAAACCGATTGTGTGGCGTTGCAACATCTCGCGCAACAGTTTGGCGTGACCTTAAACACTTTGTTACAAGCGGCATGGGCGTTGGTGGTGGCTGAATTCACGCAAAATGACGAAATTATGTTTGGCATTACCGTTTCTGGACGCGCCAACGATTTAGAAAATATCGAAACGATTGCGGGATTATTCATTAACACGCTGCCATTGCATTTGAAATTAGAGCGCAATACGCGCTTATCGGATTGGCTCAAAGCGATTCAAACCAAACAATTTACGCTGCAACAATTTGAGTATTCGTCGTTGGCGGATATTAAAAAATGGTCGGGAACCTCGGTCGCGTTTGACAGCATTTTTATTTTTGAAAATTACCCGATTGATGAAGTCTTGCTCGACGCTAATCAGCCTTTGCGAGTTCATTCGGTAAAAGCCTTTGAACACAATAATTATCCTTTGACGTTGTTGGCGATGTCGCACGAAGGTTTGTGTTTGCAAATGACATACAACGCGGCGTTATTTACCGCCGAGACGATTCAACACTATTTGCAACAAGTGATTCGTCATTTAAAAATGATGTCAGTTGAATTAACTTTGGCGGATTTTTATCAGCCCACCACGACCACGAAAAACGCGGATTTTTTACAATCGATGATGGATTTGGACGAGGATTTTTAAATGTGCGGCATAGCAGGAATTTATCATTTAATGGAAACACCGCCAGTCGAAAGGGCATTATTAAAAAAGATGGTGGATACGTTCACTTATCGTGGCCCCGATGATGACGGTTTTTATTTAGAAGCCGGTTTAGGGTTGGGATTTCGCCGTTTGTCGATTATTGATTTAAGCGGTGGGGATCAACCTATTAGTAATGAAGATGATTCATTGGTGTTGATTTGCAACGGTGAAATTTATAACTATCAAGAATTGAAAGCGGATTTAATTAAACAAGGGCATCGTTTTAAAACAGCGTGTGATATTGAAGTCATTTTGCATTTGTACGAACAGCACGGCGTGGAATTGTTGCAACATTTGAACGGGCAATTTGCGTTCGCGTTGTATGACAAAAATAAAAAACGGTTGCTGTTGGCGCGAGATCATGTCGGCATTGCGCCGTTGTTTTATACCGTCTCGCAACAGCGTTTTATTTTTGGTTCTGAAATCAAAGCGATTTTGGAAGTTCCGAATGTTCAACGACATGTTGATTTAACAGGTTTGGATCAAATTCTCACGCTTCCTGGTTTGGTTAGCCCGACAACGATGTTTCAAAACATTCATGCGTTGAAACCTGGGCATTTTATTTTGGTTGAACAAGGTGATGTTAAGGTTCGTGAATATTGGGATTTAAATTATCTGCTCGAATCTGAATTGGATAATCGCGTTTCTGAGCAAGAGTGCATTGAACGTTTAGATGCCGCGATGCGAAAGGCGGTGAATTACCGACTCCATGCCGATGTGCCAGTGGGTTTTTATTTAAGTGGTGGTTTAGATTCTTCACTGATTGCGGGTTTGGTTCATGATTTGTCGCCTGAAAAACAACACCATTCTTTTTCGATTTGCTTTAATGAGAAAGCGATAGATGAACGTTATTATCAGCAGTTGATGGCGAAGCAGGTCAATTCGATTCATCACGAAACGATATTTGATAGCGAGCATATTTCGGAACGTTTGCAGCACATGATTTTTCACGCCGAAACGCCATTGAAAGAATCGTATAACAGTTGTTCGTTAGCGTTATCGGCGTTGGTAAAAAAACAAGGTTTAAAAGTCGTGTTGACGGGTGAAGGGGCGGATGAATTATTTGCGGGTTACGTTGGTTATCGTTTAGACGGTACTCGTGAAAAAGATGATTTTAGTTTGGAAGGGATGCTCGAAACACAATTGCAAGAAGAATGCTGGGGCGAACCATTTTTTTATGAGAAAAATTATCACGGTTTCAAGGACACGAAACGGGCGTTGTATTCGCAAAGTGTTTTAGAGCAAGCCGACGATTTTGAATGTACGCGCCACACGCCGGTTGATGTCAGTAAATTACGCGGACGGCATCCGATTCATAAACGCTCGTATTTAGATTTTAAACTACGCATGTCCGATCACTTATTAGCAGATCACGGCGATCGGGTGGCTTATGCAAACTCGGTGGAAGCGCGTTATCCGTTTTTGGATATTGACGTGATTGCTTGTGCGAAAACGATTCCGCCAAAGTTCCTTGTCAAGAATATGCAGGAAAAGTATATTTTGAAACAGGTGGCAAAACGGTATGTGCCAGACGAGGTGATTAACCGCACCAAGTTTAGTTTTGTGGCACCAGGTAGTCCGAATTTATTGCGAAAAAATAATGAATGGCTAGACGATTTGTTGTCGTATGAACGAATTAAACGTCAAGGTTATTTCAATCCTGATGTGGTTGAACGGCTGAAAAAAATCTATCGAGCTGATGATTTTAATATCAATCAAACATTCGATGACGATTTGTTGATGGTTGTGCTGACCTTTAACATTTGGTTGGATGTTTTTAAATTGTCAGAACGCTGAACGGCTCAATCAATGTAAAACGATTTCCTTAAAATTTTTAAAATTTCAACTATTTATGACTGATAAAATAACTCCATTGATGCAAAATGCGTTACGCGAAATTCAAAATTTGCGGGCTAAGGTGAGTGAATTTGAAAAAAATGAACCAATGAAGGATTCGATTGCAGTCATTGGTATGGGGTGTCACTTTCCAGGCGGGGCAGAAAATCCTGATAAATTTTGGCAATTGCTCGTTAACGGTACCGATGCCGTGAAAGAAGTACCAGCTGAACGGTGGGCGATTGATGCGTATTTCGATGCCAATCCAACTGTCGCAGGCAAGATGCACACGCGCCACGGTGGTTTTTTAAATACACACGTTGATGAATTTGATCCGCAATTTTTCGGTATGACTCCGCGTGAGGCGTTGAGTTTAGATCCGCAACAGCGTTTATTGCTTGAAACCACTTGGCAAGCTCTTGAAAACGCGAATATCGCGCCTGACAGTTTATTCAAAACAAAAACAGGCGTGTATATCGGTATGGTGGCCGGGGATTACGCGCACAAAGTTTTAAATGCGGATGCGCGTTATTTGGATGCGTATTACGCAACGGGTAATGCGTTAAGTGTGGCGGCCGGTCGATTGTCTTATTTATTGGGATTAACTGCCGCAGGTTTAGTAGTTGATACGGCGTGTTCCTCCTCACTCGTGGCTTTGCATTTAGCCTGTCAAGCCTTGCAATCTGGCGAATGTGACATGGCAATTGTGGGTGGCGTGAATGTAATGGTATCTCCTGCGAACAGCATCGCTTTTTCAACCGCCCAAATGTTATCTGCCGACGGACGCTGCAAAACTTTTTCAGATAATGCAGATGGTTATGGACGCGGCGAAGGCTGTGGCGTGGTAATTTTGAAGCGTACACAAAACGCTATTTCTGATAAAGATTCGATTTTGGCAGTGATTCGTGGCAGTGCTGTGAATCAAGATGGTGCAAGTGGTGGTTTGACTGTTCCAAATGGCGTTTCTCAACAAGCTGTTATTAAACAAGCGTTGGCAAATGCAAATCTCAAACCCGAAGAAATTTCGTATATTGAAGCACACGGCACGGGTACACGTTTAGGCGATCCAATCGAAATCAATGCGTTGGCAGCAGTTTTTGGTCAAAGTCATTCGCAACACGCGCCGTTATTGGTCGGTTCGGTTAAAACAAATTTTGGACATTTAGAAGCCGCAGCTGGAATTGCTGGTTTTATCAAGACGGTTTTGGCTCTTAGACATCAACAGTTACCCAAACATTTACATTTTGAGAAGCCAAGTTCACATATTGATTGGAATCGCATTCCGATTCACGTCACAGCAGAGTCTACCGAATGGAAAAGTGAAACAGGGACGTGCTTTGCGGGAATTAGTTCATTTGGTTTTAGCGGTACAAATGCTCACGTTATTGTCGAGCAATATGCCGCTATCGAACCCTTTAAAATGGCAGAAGATTCGCCACATTTAGTCTTATTGTCAGCGAAAACAGACGCTGCTTTGACTGTTTTAACGGCAAAGTATCGGGCATTTTTGCAAACGAATCCGTCATTAAACGATGTTGCCATTGCCACGGCCATAGGACGAGATCACGACACAAAACGTTTTGCCATAGTCGGTGATTCGCATGAGCAATTACAACACTCCTTAGTGAATTATTCACCTATTGCTTCGACGATTACAAAGACGGATGTGGTGTTTTTATTCACAGGTCAAGGCTCCCAATACGTCGGTATGGGGCGAGAGCTTTATGAATCTCAGCCGATTTTTGCCGATGCGTTAAATCGTTGTAATAGCTATTGCGTGGAACAATTGCAATTTTCATTACTGGATTTGCTTTACCCTGAAAACGCCACGCCAGAACAAATCGCTTTAATTAACCAAACCGCCTACACGCAACCCGCATTATTTGCGATTGAATATGCGTTGGCGCAACTTTGGTTGAGTTGGGGGATTAAACCAGCTGCCGTCACGGGACACAGCATTGGCGAATATGTGGCAGCGTGTATTGCCGGCGTTTTTTCGTTAGAAGACGGCTTGAAATTAGCGACGGTGCGTGGACGGTTAATGCAAAGTTTGCCTGAAAATGGCGCGATGGCGGCAGTTTTTTCTTCAGCTGAACTGTTAAATTTTGTATTGAAAAATGCGCCAGACGTTGAAATTGCCGCGTATAACGCACCGTCGTTACAAATTATTTCAGGACTGAAAAATTCCGTTACGGCGGTGTGTGAACAATTACAATCTCAAGAAATTAACTGTCAATTTTTGCAAGTGTCTCATGCGTTCCATTCAAAATTGATGGATGCGATATTGAAGGAATTTGAACACGTTGCCGCGCAAATCATTTATCAAAAACCAACGATACCGCTGTATTCAAATTTAAACGGCCAACTGTTGCAAATTATTGACGCAAAACATTGGTGTCGTCATTTGCGTGAACCCGTTCATTATCAGCAAACCATCGAAAATTTAATCAAAAATGGTTATCAACTCTTTTTAGAATGTGGTTCGCATGCCGTGCTATCTGGTTTGGGTAAACAATGCAGCGTGGGACAAAATGCCCATTGGATTACTTCATTGCAAAAAGGGCGCAGCGATAAACAACAAATCAAACACGCGCTCGCTGAATTGTATAACAGTGGCGTGAATCTTGATTGGCAAGTGATTTATCGGTATCCCGCGAAACCAGCCATTACTTTGCCGAATTATCCTTTTCAACGCAAATCGTATTGGATTGAAGACGCACTAGTTTCTATTTTATCGCCAAAAATACCTTTGATTGCTAAGGATAAAACTATGTCAAATCGACCTTCTGAACTCGTTATCGCGGTTAAACAATTGCTCAAAGAAATCACCAGTATTGAGGTGGATGATATTGATGAAAATCAAAATTTTTTATCGATGGGTTTGGATTCGTTGTTGATTGTGCAACTACAACAAGCCTTGGAGCGTCGGCACGGGGTGAGTATTTCGATTAACGATTTTTATCAATCCGTCGATTCGGTGGCAAAAATTGTCGATTATTTAACGCAATTTTTACCTGAAATGGAAATTGAACTACCTATTTCACAATCGCAAGCTGCCGTTGCAGTCTCGAATAATGCTAATAGTATTTGTGCGGACACAGGGGTGTTAGAACGCATTATCACGCGCCAAATGCAGGAAATGAACGCGCTGTTTAGCTCGCAATTACAAATATTCCAAGGGCAGGGCGTACCAGTTCAACAAAGTTGTGTTCCCACACTAGCTCAAAATCCTGTCGTGGCAAAACCAATCCAAAACGTAGCACCGAAAGCCGCCATTGCAGGGTTGTATAAAGAAATCCAAACACAAAAAAACGCCAGTTGGACGGACGAAAAACAAACGTACATTGAAAAATTGGCTGCCCGTTTTAATAAAAAAACCGAAAAGTCCAAACATTATGCCGCGAAACATAAAAAGGTTTTAGCACATAATCGCAACGTGGCATTTCGTCCTGAATGGAAGGAGTTGGTGTATCAAATTGCTTTCCAACACGCTAAAGGTTCTAAAACGTGGGACATCGACGGCAATGAATATATCGATATTACGATGGGTTTTGGGGTCAATTTGTTTGGACATAACCCCGATTTTGTAAAAAACGCCTTAATTGATGAATTGCAACAAGATGGTTTAGCGATTGGGCCAATGTCGCGTTTAACGGGCGAAGTGGCGGAGTTGATGACAGAATTAACTGGTATGGAAAGAGTCGCTTTTTTCAACACGGGTTCAGAAGCGGTGATGGTGGCGTTACGGATTGCACGAGGCGTGACGGGGCGTGACAAAATCGTGGTATTCAGTGGCTCTTATCATGGTAGTTTCGACGGTGTTTTGGCAACAGGTTGGTGTGATGCGGAAGGACAAGTATCGAGTTTTCCGTTGGCTCCTGGAACGCTGCAAAACTTTGTCAACGACGTGATTGTGCTGAAATACGGCGACATAGAATCATTGAAAATTATAGAGCGTTTAGGTGCTTCAATTGCAGCGGTGATTGTAGAACCTGTCCAAAGTCGAAATCCCGCCTTGCAACCGCGCGAATTTTTACACGAATTACGCGCGTTGACGACACAAACCGGCAGTGCGTTAATTTTCGACGAAATGATTACCGGTTTCCGCTTCCACAAAGGCGGAGCGCATGTGTGGTATGGCGTACAAGCCGATTTAGCGACTTATGGCAAAATTTTAGGCGGTGGCATGGCGATTGGCGCGGTGGCGGGTTCGGTGAAATTTATGAACGCGATTGACGGCGGCTATTGGCAATACGGTGATGATTCGTTACCAACTCAAAAAATTGTCTTTGTTGCAGGCACGTTCAATATGCACCCGTTAGCGATGGCGGCAGCCAAAGCGGTTTTAACTGAAATTAAAAATCAAGGAACGGCGTTACAAACCCAGTTAAATCATCGCACCAAAACTTTTTGTCAAGCCTTGAACGAATGGTTTGTCAGTTGCAACGTGCCAATTACGATGATTTATTGCAGCTCGTTATTCCGTTTTCAAATGCAAGGTGATATTGAGTTATTGAATACCCATTTATTGGAACAAGGTGTGTTGATTTGGGAAGGACGAAATTGCTTTTTCTCCACCGCCCATAGCGATGACGATATTGCTTTTGTGATGGCGGCGGTGAAACGTTGCGTTGAAATGATGTATGCGGACGGCTGGTTAAAATCCGACGAAAAAAAATCCGTTCAATCCGTTGCTACACCGATTTCACCCGTCGAAAAACAAGCCGATTATCCGTTATCAAACGCGCAAAAACGCTTGTGGATGTTGGAACAATTAGTGCCGGAATTAGTGGCGTACAATTTGCCAACCGCCGTTAAATTGCCTGCGGATACGAATATCAAAGCGTTACAAAAAGCCGTGCTAACGTTGATGATGCGTCATGAATCATTGCGAACCTATTTTGTGGAACAAGACGGGTTGCCGCGCCAAAAAATTGCAGTTATTGCGTCGAATTTATTGGAAGAATTGACCTTGCCAAGTGAACAAACAGTGCTGGATTTGGCGAAACAAGAAGCCGAAACGCCGTTTGATTTAAACCAGCCGCCGTTAATTCGAATCAAGTTGGTGAAATTACCAGATTGTGTGTGGCTCGTCATTACGATGCATCACATTATTAGTGATTTATTATCGATTGAAATTTTAGCCAAAGATTTATTTGAGCTGTATCGTTCCTATTCTGAAAATCGTGAAAATCCATTGACACCTTTAACGATTCACTATAAAGATTACGCGCAATGGCACGATACGGTAAATAGAGCCGAAGCACGTCATTATTGGACAGCAAAATTGCATAATGCTGAAGTTTTGAATTTACCGACAGATAAAGTTCGCACTCCAATTAACCGGTATAAAGGCGATTTTTATCGATTTGGCTTATCACCTGAGCAGTCTGAACAATTTGTAAATTTTTGTCGTAAGCAATGTGTGACAGTTTTTATGGGTATGACGGCGGCATTGAAAGTGGTATTGCATAAATTATCAGGGCAAAATGACATTGTGATTGGCAGTATTTTTGCCGGACGCGAACACGTCGATTTACAAGAGCAAATCGGTTTTTACATTAACACCTTGCCATTACGAAGTGACGTAAAACCGCACATGCGTTTTGTGGATTTGTTGGCACAAGTCAAACAAGTAATCTTGGAAGCGTCTAAATATCGCGATTATCCATTTGATGCGTTATGTGCTGATTTAGCGGTGACCCGCAGCTTGAGCCGCAATCCATTATTTGATGTGGTATTAACGATGGATGACCGCAGTGTAATTAATGGTTTGGCAGAAGAATATGGATTCACGCCAATTGAAATAGATCCAGTGGGAAGTCTGTTTGATTTATTGTTGTATGTAAATTTAGTGAATAACCAGTTGGAAATTGCGCTGAATTACAACACCGATTTGTATCGTTCTGAAACGATTTATGACTTTGCAGAACAGTTAAGTACCGTATTGAAAAATTGTTGTGTGGATTCTCAGCAAACCATTTCTAACCTTTTTTAGGTTTTAATCACCCCCTTTGCATCTTAACTAAGGAGAATACCCTTGTTTAAATGTGTATTTTATTTTTTGATGTTTATTTCATTATCTGCATGCCGAGAAGATTCATTGGAATCAACTAAAAATAGAGCATTTTTAGCTAACGCTAATGATTTACTCGCGAGTTGTAAAACATATTCTCAAACGGAAAATTTTTTTTCGGACCAGAAGTTGTGTGGTGATTTTGAATATCAAAACAAAGAATGTGCGACATTTTTAGAAACAAAGCCAGAATGTACTGTATTTTTAAATGATCCAAGCTATGTCAAGGTAAAGTATTTGTGTTCAGGGATTGTTATTTCAGCCAATAAATGTAGCACATTGGTTCATGAACGTTTGTGGTACAAATGGGCATTTTATTTTCAAGATAATGTATTTTTGAAAAATACATTACGATGGTTCAACATTGATTTGGATAAAAAATGGAATGCGCTACTTGCCGATTTTAATTTAAAAATTAAAATTGCGGTAATTCTGCAAGGTGAAGTAAAAGACGTAGAAGAAGAATTTCAAGGTATTGATCTCGCTGTTCAACAAATCAACACTGAGGGCGGTGTATTGGGACGAATGATTGAATTGAAAAAATATGAAGCTAATGATTTAAATGAATCGATTATGGTTGCCCACAAAATAGCCGATGACACATCGACCGTCGCAGTTATAAATGGATTAAATTCTGATATAGCGAGATACACAGCCAGAATTTATGAGTCTAGCGGTGTTTTGAATTTAATTATTTTCGCAACGAATATCGATGTTATCAATTCCGATATGAATTATACCTTCAGGATGATTCCTGATAATAAATATTTTGCTGAAAAAACGGCTCAATTTTTTAACAAACAAGGTTACAAAAAAGTCGCCATTTTATCCGAAAGAGATTCTTATTCTGAAGAATTAAGCAACGCTTTCTATAACAATTTGTTACAAGCTGGCATAGAAGTCAATTATTACAAAACGTTTTCTGAATCCAAGGTTAATTTCATAAACATTATCAGTGAAATAAATGAAAAAATGCCCGATGCTATTTATTATTCAGGTTGGATTGAATACGCAAGTAACTTTGTAATAAAACTCAAAAAAATGAATGTCCACCTGCCCGTGATTGGAACAGATTCACTAATTAGCCATAAATTTTTGGCATTAGCTGGTGGAGCAGCAGAAGGATTTATAGCAGCTTCAGTTTACAATAATAAATCTACCGACTTTCATAACACGAATTTTTTACAGCTCTATAAAAAGAAATACGGTACTAATCCTACAATGCTAGCCGCCCAAAGCTATGATTCTGTAAAACTATTAATGATTTTGATGACGGACATTGATTCAACTATACCTGCGGAAATTGCCTCTAGGAGTAAGAGTTTAGATTCGTGGGTAGGTGTTAGTGGTAAATTTCAATCAGATAAAAAAGGTGGTGTAAAAAAAGACATTTTCTTCAAACAAGTGAGTTTTGGCGAATTTCATGCAATTGATGAATGAAGTAATTAAAATTTATAGCTACCAATTCGAGCAGATGTTATCTGAAGGAGAATTCCAAACACTTTGTCGGCAACTTCCCAATACATCACAGTTTAAAATTTCGCAATATCGACGATGGCAGGATAAATATGCTGCATTATTTGGGCGATTACTACTGAAAATAGCATTGATTGCAGAGGGTTATCCTCTGTGGTGTTTAGAGAATTTAAAGTTTGATAGCTACAATCGACCTTTCATTGATTCGAAAGTTGATTTTAATATTTCTCATTCTGGAAGCTATGTACTCTGCGCGATTACAAAAAAAGGACGTATTGGCATCGATATAGAATATATCAGAAATATAAATACCCATGATTTTAAGCATTTTTTAACGAATGAAGAGTGGCTCGATGTGACTCGGGCAAGTGATCCAATCCGTCGCTTCTACCATCATTGGACCGTTAAAGAAAGTACAATGAAAGCTGATGGTCGGGGATTAAACATTCCGCCACAAAGTATTATCAGTTATTTGAATTTCGCTGTTATCGACAATAAAAAGTGGGGATTGAAAAAAATAGATTTCGAGGTGGATCATTATTCGTGTCATCTGGCATTTGAAAGGTATGAAGCGTTTCTGTTGCATTCAGTAACACGTAACAGAATTTATCACAATTTAGGCAATAACATGTTGTACCCGATTAGTATCATTGAAATTAAAAATGGTGTTTGAATAGTTTGTTTTACTCTATACGTTACAATTCAATTCTTTGAACTGTATTATCCTGATCGTCACGGAGATTATAATTATGAAAAATAGTAAAAAGATTACAGCTAATTTATTGGCTTTAACCTTCGCTTCCTCTATGGCTGGCGCAGAAGTATACGATTTAAATCAAGTTCTTAATATAACGTTAGAACACGCGCCCGAAATCTTACAAAAACAAGCAGAAGTCGAAGGAAATGAAGCGGCTATAAAAATTCAAACGGGGCAATTCGATCATAATGTATTTACAACTTACAAATCGGGAATTGATGATTCCCCCGTTATTAGCTACAGCCAGTCTACTTTCCTTGGTTTAACGCACCTCCAGTCGTATCAACACTTGATGCAAGCTGGCATTTTGAAGCAATTTCGCACAGGTATTTCAGCTGAATTCGATGTGAATATCTTTCGCAAAGATCCCATGAATGGCGACGCTATTTTCAAAAAAAATGGTATCGATTTAACGACCAGCAATGAATCAACTGTAAATTTTAAATTAAATGTGCCGCTGTTAAAGGGGGCGACCAGTGACTCAGTCGCAGCGGCAGAAAATGCCACTACGTTGCAATACGAAGCCAGTAAAAATAATTTAACGTTCTTGATGTCATCCATCGCACTTAATTCTATCAATGCGTATTGGAACTATAAAATTGCCGAAGAGACATTAGAAATAAATCGTGCATCGGAAAAAAGAATTCAAGATTGGACTACCGAAGCGGAAGGCATTTTCATTAAAAAAGATGCCGATCATATTAAAGAAGCAGAAGAAAAATACTTCGTTGAAATTCAGGCAGCAAAAGCCTATTTGGCGAATAAGCATTTAAATGTTATTGCGTCTATTCAAGAACTAAAACAGGCGCAAGTAGCCTTGTTTATGGCAATAGGTACGCCATATAGTGATTTTAACCAAATAAAAATATCAAACGAAAAGTTACCAAAATTTAGTGCAGCCTCGTTGAAATCCAACCAATTGAATAAAAATTGGGTTTTGCAGGCAATAGCAAATCGTACCGATTTGAAAGCCATGAATTTATTCCAAGAAGCCAATAGTGTGATGGTAAAAAAATACGAGCGTGATTTATTGCCACAATTAGATGTGACATTAAACGCAGGGTATCAAGGTTTGAGCGAAGGTTCAAATTCAACAACATTTGGAAGTGCGCTGTATCGTAATACACCAGGTCCAAATTTATCGGGGCAAATCGGTTTTGCCTATCCACTTGAAAATAATACTCAAGAAGGTTTGTTAAAAAAACAAGAAATGTCAAAACGTCAAACTGCCATTGAGATTGGGCAATTAGAAAGAAGTATTAGCGCAACAATAGATGTCGATGTGTCGTTATTAGATCGTTATATGATTACAAAAGATATGGCAGAAAAAGCCATCAGTTTTTATCAGCCAACGATTAACAATTTGGCAAAACAAACCATGAAAGATGGTCACACCATGTTGTTTTTGTTGCAATATGAAACATCTTTAGTTTCGTCAATGATTAGCAAGCTTCAAGCCGAAAGCGCATTAGCGAAATTGGTTGCAAGTGTTCGTCATCACACGGGTACACTCATAATTAGTTCAGCAGATGCAGGTCAATTTATTGATATGAATGGATTACGTAATTTTTAGATTACTTTTGATTGGAGTGAGAAATGCCTGAAGTTAGTTTTGTTTATATTACGATTTGTTTTGGTGTCGCCTGTTTGGGGGTAAATAGAAAGTTTGGATTTTGGGGTTATTTTTTCGGTTCTTTGTTATTAACCCCGCTTATTGGCATTATTTTAGTTGTGAGTTCAGACAAAATAAAAGAACCGAGTAACACTCAAAACTAATCCTATCTTAATGAATAGCATCGCAACAAAAATACTCGCATCAACAATGTTTGGGGCTATATCTGGAATCGCCAACCTTGCTTATGGTATTGCGTTGGCCGCTTTACTCTTTTCGGGTTCACTTATCCCAGGTTATGAATTGGGTGTCGGTGTTATCCTTCTCGGTGGAGTTATTTTGGGACTCGTCGTTACTCTTCGTAGTGGTCAACCTAACGCAGTTGCAGAAGTACAAGAAACCACTATTGCAATTTTGGTAACGACGGTGGTAGTTGCGACAACAAATATGTCTGGTTCTGTAGAAGAGGCAAAGGTTCTTACAACGCTCGCAATATGCGGTACTTTCTCTATTGCTACTGGGCTGTTATTTTTAATTGCAGGGAAGTTACGTATAGGTGGATTCGCTAATTTTTTACCCTTCCCCGTCATTGCTGGCTTTATTGCTGGCTCGGGCTGGTTGTTACTGATTGGCGGTATTTCTATGGTTGCTGGAGAGCATCATGAATTAACATCCACTCTTTTCAGTCTGACAAACGCCTTAATCTTTGTCAAAGTGATACCCGCAATTGTTTTTGCTTTACTCATGATGGTTATGTTACGCCGACTCTCACATCCTATGGTGGCACCGCTTCTTCTCGTTACAGCAGGTGGCGGATTTTATTTGGTGTTGCTAATCGCGGGCATTGACGTTGAAAAAGCGCGTTCTTTTGGATGGTTGCTTGAAATCACATCTAGCCATGGCATTATGTTTCCGACGCTCGATATGTTACGTCTTATCGATTGGCAGCAAGTTATTATTGCGATACCTATGGCTATTTCTGCGGCGGCACTTAGCATGATAGCGATGTTGCTCAATACAAACGCTCTCGAGCTAGAAACTGGCAATGAACTCGATGCCAATGCTGAATTACGCATAACCGGTATAGCTAACATTTTGGTTGGATTTATTGGTGGTTTATCAGGTTTTATTGCACTGGGTCACACACTGTTAGCCAAGAAAATGGGAGTGCATGGACGTAGCGCAGGATTCGCGAATGTAACCGTGTTAATAATAGGTATGCTGATTGCGGAACCGTTAATTTCTAAAGTCCCTATTTTTCTGATGGCGGGTCTCGTGATGTTTCTTGGCTTAGGATTACTGTATGAGTGGCTGATTAAAACCCATCACAAACTACCCCTTACGGAATGGATGATTGTAGTAATCATTTTTATCGTTATTGCTACCCTTGGTCTTTTTGAAGGATTAGCTGTAGGGCTACTGGTATCGGTCATTATGTTTATTCATAGTTACTCAAAATTGCCTGTAATCCGCCTCAATGCAAGTGGATGTGAATTGCGTAGTTCTGTTGATCGTTCAGCGATTGCAACACGTATACTTGATTATTATGGAAGCTCTATCCAAGTTATTTATCTTCAGGGTTATCTATTTTTTGGAACAGCGGATCATATTGTTGATGGTATTCGTAAACGAATTTCCCGACGAGACATGCCTGTTTTACGCTTTTTAATACTAGATTTTAGTCACGTAGGCGGTTGCGACTCAGCAGCGACATTATGCTTCA
Source organism: Methylococcaceae bacterium (assembly GCA_014191975.1). Taxonomy (GTDB): domain Bacteria; phylum Pseudomonadota; class Gammaproteobacteria; order Methylococcales; family Methylomonadaceae; genus UBA10906. The sequence goes on from BJHG01000014.1 coordinate 22,714, forward strand.
TAAAGATACGCAATATTGCCAAACTGGGTCACGTGAAAGTGATATTTACTCGTGTTTCAGTCGAAGTTGAATACCTGTTACAACAAGCAGGTCTAGATTTTGATGTAAATGAATTATTATCGTTAGCTATTGATAGTGATCATGCGCTAGAAATTTGCGAATCTACGCTTCTTACTGAGCAGTACGATGAATTAAATTCATTCAATATCTTACATTACCTAGAAACTATACTTGGTTCACATTCTAAATTACCTGAGTTAGTTGAAGCGATGAAATATATTTATCTCAAAGCAGGTAATTCACTTATTCATCGTGATGACGATGATACCTCCGTCTTTATCCTAGTTCAAGGGCAGCTCAAAGTGCAGATTGACTTACCTGATGGTCGTCAGTTAAGGCTTCGTACAATGACTTCGGGTGCAGTAGTCGGTGAAATTTCTTTTTATCTACATAAAAAACGCACAGCAGATGTTATTGTTGAAGAGGATTCAATTGTTTTACGTCTTGATGCTCAAGTTCTTGCTCATTTGGAAAAAGAAAATAGTGAAGTAGCAATATTGATTCACCGTTTACTAGCAATTAACCTCTCTGAAAAACTAATGAGCGCTAACCGATTGATTGAAATAGGTAATATTTGTTTTTACTTTGCCATAATTAGCATGGTCACGTCGCCAAATGGACTCCATTTTCAAGTTTAAGGCGTACTTCTTCGTCTGTGAAACTTAAATCTGCAGAATTCCTCATGCGTTGACTGTAAGCACAAAGCGTTTGTTTATAATATTTGCAAATATACAGATAAATTATTACAATCTCCCCGTAATAGTTCATTTTAAAATCCGTATTACGAGAGGAGTGAGATTTATCTCGTTATTTCACTGAGTTGAACTGGCTTTTATTTAGCGGTTAATTCGCATTTAACCCTATTTATTCTAGTTATTTTTTGAAATGTATTTCATTATTTAGTGTATAAAAATGAATATAAACCGAAGAAACTTTCTTAAAATATCACTGCAAGTTATAGCGATAAGTAGTATTTCTCGTGTATCCCAAGCAGCAATCACACTTACGCCCTCAAATGCGGATATCATAATTATTGGTGCAGGAATTTCCGGCATTGCAGCAGCAAGATCTTTAAAAGCTAAAGGGTATAATGTACTCATTTTAGAAGCACGTAATCGTATTGGTGGCAGAATATGGACCGATAACTCCTTAGGTATTCCATTGGATTTAGGGGCATCTTGGATACACGGAATAACTAATAATCCAATTAAACAGTTAGCTGATCAGTTTGCCCTGAAAACGCTTCCAGTGAACTATGAGGCTAGACAAATTTTCGATGATAACGGTACCCCTTTAACTGCTAGAGCGGATACAACATTATCAAATCGCTACAAAGCAATATATGAGCGCGTAATAGCAATTCAAGAGCAGAGAATTGATGACGACTTAAGTGATATATCTTGGCAAACTGCTCTTACACAAGAACTAGCGAATGAAAACTTTAGTTCAACCGAATTGAAAGAATTATATTTTTCATTGAATACTGAACTTGAGCACGAATATGGAGCAGATTTAAGTGAGCTTTCGTTGTTTAATTTCGATGAAGGAAGTGCTTTTAAAGGCATTGATCATATATTTTCTGGCGGATACGGACAACTTATTGATAAATTGGTAATTGATGGTAAGTTGACTTCAAATATTCTTCTGAATCAAGTGGTTAAATCCATTGATTACACTCAAAGAAAAGGCGTTAAAGTCACCACAGGTAAAAATGTATTCAGTGCCATCGCCGTACTTGTGACCTTGCCTTTGGGTGTATTAAAAGCAAATACGGTTAGATTTACGCCTCCCCTGCCTCAAACAAAACAAAGTGCTATTAAAAAGCTCGGTTTTGGCACATTGAATAAAACGTATTTTCAATTTCCTGATTGTTTTTGGAAGGAAGATGACCACAGTGAACTATATAATTTCATCTCTAGCGCCAAAGGGCATTGGTCTGAATGGTTAAATATGCATCATTATAATCAGCAACCTGTCTTACTAGGATTCAATGCAGGAAAATATGGCAAAGATATTGAAAGTTTGTCAGATAAGGCCTTAATTTCTGATGGCATGCAGATGTTACAGAAAACCTACGGTAAAACAATCCCAGACCCCAAAAGCTATCTCATTACACGTTGGAATGCAGACCCGTATGCAAAAGGTGCATATTCTTTTATTGGTGTCGGTGCAACTACTAAAGATTATGACGAGTTAGCTAAACCCGTTACAAATAAACTTTTTTTTGCTGGTGAGGCCACTTCTTCTGAGTACTCAGCTACCGTGCATGGCGCATTTTTATCAGGGGAGAGGGCAGCGAAAAATATCATGTCTGCAGTACCTTTATTAAAAAGTGTAGTTAAAAAATCAATCTTAAAATAATAAAAAATTAACACAAAGTTGAAGGGGTATTATTATGGTCAGCTCAGTAAATAGTAAATTGATGAATACACTCAGTTCGTCTGCATTTAAAAATCAATTAAGCGAATATCTCACGGATGATAAATTATCGTTTGCCGAAACCAAACAATTTCTAAATTCCGTTAAAAAAGACGGCATGACAACAGCGAAACTAAAAGATTTAAATACAATATGGTCGTATAACACGTCATTATTTTCAGATGACTACACCAAGCATATTACTGGCTATTTCATTACAGGATGCAATGCCAATTCATTTTGGTGGGGTGGTTTAGATCAGAGTGGTAAATCAGAATTAGGAAACTTGAGTACAACAACACCTCAAAGTAATTTAGAAAAATTGATCAATAAATGGTTTGCTGGCACTGATGTTCCATTGGCTTTGGTAGGTGGAGATACGGCAGCAGGAATTTCAGGTAACTTCAGCTTCAATTATGCCCCTTTTTCTTCCGGTGTTCTTTACAAAGATGGTGTTAGTGCGTCAGATGTCAATCAAGGAAGCGCTGGTACTTGTTATTTTTTAGCATGTCTGGGGGCTGTTGCTAACGCTAACCCTTCTTACATTACTAAAGATTTTATTCGCGATAATGGGGATGATACTTATGGATTTCGCTTTTTCAATGCAAATAGTGAAGCATATTATGTTACGGTAGATAAAAATCTAGCTATAGATAAAACAACTAATCAACCTGTACTTGCTAATCCTTCTAATGGTGAACTTTGGGTAGCCTTAGCCGAAAAGGCTTATGCTCAAATTAATTCACAAGCAAATGTTCTTCTTCGAAGTCAATCCGATAATTCATACCAAGCAATTGAAGGGGGAATGGCTGATCCGCTAAAACAAATTACTGGGTTGAATTATAGATATTACTGTGGGTACAATGAGAATATATCCGACACCTTTAGCTACACAGGCACTAAATATTCTCAAGATCCTAAAACGTATAAAAATGAAATTATTTCATTACTTCAAAATGGATCAATTGGTACTTTAGGCGTAACAGAAAAGATTACTGATAAAAATGGTAATTACGAGTTGTTTCCCGGACATGCATTTATGTTACTGGGTTATGATGCAAAAACAGATACATTTAAAATTAGAAATCCATGGGGAGATCGTGGTGATGTCAATGGAACAATTGCTGATTACGGTTACGTTCCTGAATTCAATCTATCAATAGAATCATTTTGGAATATTGCCGACATTCAACTCACAGATGTGTCGCTAAAAAATTTAAATTACAATTATACAATAAAATCCGATACAGGCACCTCAAAGAATAACGCAATTTCAGAAGGTCAAGCCGCATACTTATCAGTTCAACGCGATTCACCCAATATGACTTCAGTTATTTACTACGGTATTCAGCCTAATTCAACAAAGGGGCCGATAGATCAACCCGTTTTCTCAAAAGTTGCTATTGATTTTATGCAGGGCAATACGTTCCAACATCTAGCAGTTCCAATCTATACAGATTCCATTAAAGAAGGCATCGAGTCTTTTGATGTTAATTTCTATAAATCTTTTTTTGACGCCACACCCTTTACGAAAACTACTCTCTTTGTTAAAGATGGTCTTGTCGATAAGAGCATTTATGTTTTAACTAACGTAGACAGTGAAGTCGTTAAAGAAGGACAGGTTTTTACACTTAAAATTGAACGCAGTGATACTAGCATCGCCTCCACGGTGTATATCGATACCGTTGATCAAACTGCTACGGGCACTGATGTCGCTGGCGAAGTGGGAAGTGGGAATTATACGGTTTTCGATAGTGATTATATAAAATTACATAAAACACCCGTAGACTTTAAAGTTGGTCAAAAAACTGCAACCATTGACATTCACACTATTCCCGATTTTAAAACCGAAGGCACGGAAACTTTTAGCGTTAATTTATACAAATATTTCACTGATATTAATGCTAGTACGAACGGGGTAGTTCAAATCGCTGATGATGCTACTTTACAAGCAACCTCTTCTTATCATTATTCAATGACCTCGGATGCTGCCTCTGAAAATACAGGGAAGGGAGAAGGGGATTCAATTACATTTACAGTAAAACGTGACGGAACAGGAACGGAGTCATCGATATTTTTAACAAGTGAGATTGGCTCAGCAGTTGAAGGAGTTGATTACTTATTTAAATCAACAGAGCTTAAGTTTTCTTCTGACCAAGACACCTTAACATTCAGTGTTGAAACTCTGCCCGATAATCTGTTAGAGGCCACTGAGTTGTTAAATATAGGCTTACGTACATCGTCTGCCACAGGATCTCCGGATGTAAAAGTATCAGGCTATATAAAAAATGTGGATGAAACCTTTTATAATTATGTCATTACATCTTCCGCAGTGACAAGTGATTTATCTGTAGAAGAAGGTAGCGACATTGTTTTTACCATCACACGTGATAAATCAGGTACAGAATCAACTATCTACGTACATACATTTGATGGCCTAGCCATTAGTGAAAGTGATAATGGCGCTTGTGATTATGAAAATATTTATGAGCAGGAAGTGACCTTTTTGGCAAATGAAACAACCAAAACAATAGTTGTCAAAACTTATGCAGATTCGAATACGATAGAAGGGGTTGAAGATCTCAATGTGGGGATTTATAACTTCAAAAGTGACACGACTTATTCGAGTTATACGAGAGCCTATATTCACGACATTATTCCAGATAATTATAGTTATAGCCTCGATGAAGAGGAGTATGACGTTATTCAAGGAGATCCGCTCACCGTGACAATTACACGAAGTTCAAATGGTACGCCATCTAGTGTATTTTTGTGGACAGATACAGGCATGGCAACAGAAGAGGATTTTCAAGGGGTTGACGGTTTGCAAATTGATTTTGGTGCAGATGAAACCAGTAAAACAATTGTGATAGATACATTAGACGATGCATTAACGGATGAGCAAATTTATGAGGATTTCGGTCTTTATTTATACAAGTACTATGGCGATGACGATGATGGTTACATAGCTAGTAGTGATGTATGGATTATGAGTAACGCTGTCCATGAGATTGATGGTTCTGATGAAAATGACACACTGATTGGTACGGACATGCAAGACGATATTTATGGTCTAGAGGGTGATGATAAAATTGTTGGAGGTGCTGGCCAGGATATTATGACAGGGGATGAAGGTAACGATATTTTCATATTTACATCAGTGGATGATAGCTTACCAGATTTGGCAGATATCCTTGTAGACTTCACCAAAGGTGACAAAATTGATTTGAGCGCCATTGATGCCAATATTACAACATCAAAAGACGATGAGTTTTCAAAACCAACCATGGGTGCTCAGTTTTCAGGTAAATTTACCAAACCTGGTCAATTGTTTTTTGATACTACTGATGAAATTCTTTATGGTAATGTTGACGCGGATAGCGGAGCTGATTTTGCTATTGAATTTATAGGAATAACTAAGTTAATAGCGAGTAGTTTAGTCTTGTAACTTATTTCAGCATTTAAACGTTAAGCATGATTTTTAGGGCACTCATTACAAAAGTTGGTTGAAATTAAGGTGAAGTTATGAAGAAGAATTTTTTAGTATTAGCGACCTTTTTATATTTATCGATAATTAGTTTTGCTACTTTTGCAGTAACTCCTTTGGTCATAAACAATAGTAGTGCTCTTGCTACAACGGTTAAATTTACAGCTACATTAAATACGTCTATAATAACGGGTAATTCAGTTTAGTATTGGATAAAGAAAATCCAACGCGAATTGTGATTGCTTATTCTGGGCATGAGTGACCTTGGACAATGTTTGAAGGGGATATCACGTTAGATGAAGGTGCCGCATTATTTGATTCGATTCGCCTAAAGAAACCGGGGATTCCATTGATCTTGGATTTTTCCACGAATTGTGATGTTGGATACTTTGATTTCGCAGTGCATTATATTAATCATGCTAATTATTTACTGGCTTCAGATAAGTTAGTGGGCGGATTTAGTCTTAATATTTCATCTTGGTATGCGGGGGCTCCCGAAGATATTGCTTATAACGCAGCCAATCATGATTACAGTTATGATAAATTCTAAAGCAAGTAATTCTCTTGATCAGGCTTTCGATGAAATCATCGCTGCACGCCAAAGCAGTTGGCTACTAGGATCAAATTCAATTAAAGATAATGCGATAGAGCAATCTTTATCAATCTATAAATTTAGCGAATTTGAAAATTTGATGTATGCATTGAAAGATAATGGATTAAATCCGGCACTAGACTTACTGAAAAACTCAAATGACATAGCAACTTATGGTTATCAAATGAAAAATGGGGCATTGATTTTGACACTTGAAAAATTCAGAATGCGGTATGCTTCGGATAGAAATTTATCAAATTGGGTGGATAACAGTCTAGGTTTCTCTGTTTACTCCACAACAGATCTGCAAACTTATTTGAACAAACTTTAAGCCCGTCACATTAAAAGAATAATTAAGGTACTAAAATGAATAAGAAATATTTAAAATCAGTACTACTAGTTTTGTTACTTGTTGACATAAATCAAATTATAAATGCTGCTCCTATGATTTTAGATTTAAATGCTCTGTCTACAAAGTACAAGTTAAAAAATGATATTCCTGCACGTATACAGTGGGATGCTAATAGTGGATATTGTGGTGAAGTTTCAATGATTAGTGCAGGACTTTATTATGGACAATATCTTTCACAATATGATGTTCGAGGAATTGCGTCTCCAGGAGTGCCTCAAAATTTAAGTGATTCGCAACTTTTAGTTGGTGTCAATGATGATGTGGCTGCAAAAGGATTGCGACTGAAATACGAACGTAAATCAAGTGCATCAAGTAGCAGTTTTTATGCATGGGTTAAATATCACATTTCATTAGGTCACCCTGTAGTGACTGGTGTTTTTCTTAATCAAAATAAAGATGATGAAAGTGATTTAGATCAAGGTAGTGATCAATATGATCATATTGTTCCTGTCATAGGTTTTGGTTCAAATCGTCCATTTGTGAATAGTTATTACTCTGGTGATGTGATTATTTTTAGTGATAATGGGTTGGATAATCCTTATTATTCACTTGAAATTCAGGAGTTTTTAGCTAACAGGCAGGAGGCTAATAATCCAGATGGAAGTGCATATTATTTGCCTAAAGATCCTATTATTAAATATGGTATTGCTATAACTGGTGTTATGGATAATAAAAATGAAACATTGCCTGTAATAGTGACAACTTCAAAAAATACAGAATCTCCAGAAATGATCGATAATGATACAAAACGCCCTACGGCAAGCACTTTCGATTTAACAGTGACCGTATCTAAATTAATTCCAAACATTAATTATAATTTATATCTTTACTCACAAGAAACTGACGTACCCGTTGAAAGTTTTAACGTTAGTAGCCAAAAGATAGGTGTGCTTCCGTGGCAAGTAATAAAAATAACTTCAGGATCCAAATGGTCAAAAACGATTAAAAATGTAAAATCTAACAGTAAAGTTATTTTTCGAGCGGTAAAAGCTGATCCGTCAACAGTAATCAGGACAAAAAGTAAAGTTCGCTGGTGACATCGAGCTATTAGCTGAATGTCACCGTTTGCGGTTATAAAAGACTTCAATATATTCGAAGATAGAACTCCGCGCTTGTTCTCTTGTTTTGTAGCGTTCGTGATAAACCAACTCGGTTTTAAGTGTGTGAAAAAACTCTCTGCTACCATCGTTTTAAGCAACTCCTGATGTATTTAGGCGTATATATGTATGCCAAATCCTGTCGCTTGGAAAGGATATGCCAGAAATTCAAAATTGGAAATGGTCAAATCTAACGAATTAATTTATCGTTCGTATTACAAATAACAAAGCAGACAAGTTTTCAAATCTTGCCTGCTTTTTTACAGTGATATTTTGTCAACTAGAAGAGATACTTTCGCTTACCTGTCATTCGATAACCTGAATAAAGGTTTCACCGTTTTTAATCATACCTAATTCATCACGGGCGCGTTCTTCAATTGCTTCTTGCCCTTTGCGTAAATCTAAAACTTCCGCATAAAGCCTGTCATTACGGTGTTTTTTTTCGTCTACTTGGATTTTTAATTCGTTTAAATGCGTTTGATAGGTTTCAATTTGCGAAATGCTACCGTCACCAAACCATAAACGATATTGTAATTGTCCAATGAGAACGAGAATAATAATAACGATAATTTTCATAATAATTCAGAGCGCAAACAAAGGTTTGTACTGATTTTCACCTTTTACAACATTCTAAACGCGCTGCGACCAGCGTATTTCGCCATATCACCAAGTTCTTCTTCTATTCGCATCAGACGATTATATTTCGCGACACGATCCGAACGACTTAATGAACCCGTTTTAATTTGTCCCGTTCCCGTTGCCACTGCTAAATCTGCAATCGTGGTGTCTTCGGTTTCGCCGGAACGGTGTGACATAACAGCGGTATAACCTGCTTTGTGTGCCATTGTGACAGCGGCGAATGTTTCGGTTAATGTGCCGATTTGGTTCACTTTAATCAAAATTGAATTGGCGATATTTTTGTCAATGCCTTGTTGAAGAATTTTTGGATTCGTCACAAATAAATCATCACCAACTAATTGAATTTTACCATCCAATTTTTGTGTCATCAATTTCCAACCGTCCCAATCGTTTTCGTCGAAACCGTCTTCAATGCTGATAATCGGATAACGATTTACCCAATCAACAAAGAAATCTGCCATTTGCGCAGAATTGTACGTTTTATCTTCGGACGCTAAATCGTAAATTCCGTCGTGATAGTATTCCGAAGCCGCCGCGTCTAAGCCTAAATAAATATCTTTGCCCGCTTCATAACCAGCGAGTTTGATGGCTTCTAAAATGACTTCAATCGCTTCTTCATTTGAAGATAAATTCGGCGCAAAACCGCCTTCATCGCCTACCGTTGTTGCTAATCCTTTGCTTTTTAAAACTTTCGCTAAGTTGTGAAAAACTTCTGCGCCGTAACGAATCGCTTCACGGAAATTCGGTGCGCCAACGGGTAAAATCATGAATTCTTGTAAATCAACACTGTTATCCGCGTGCGAACCGCCGTTGATAATGTTCATCATCGGCACGGGCAAAATGAATTCGCCAGACGTATTTAATGAACGATAAAGTGGTTGATTTTTAGCATTCGCCGCTGCCCGTGCCGCTGCCATCGAAACCGACAACATCGCATTTGCGCCCAAACGACTTTTGCTTTCTGTGCCATCAAGCGCAATCATTTTTTCATCAATTTCGGCTTGATTATTTACGTCCATTCCGACAATCGCGTCGTGAATTTCAGTTCGCACATTTTTCACAGCATTCAAAACACCTTTACCTAAATAACGTGCTTTGTCGCCGTCGCGTAATTCAATCGCTTCACGTTCGCCGGTTGATGCACCAGACGGAACCATTGCGCTACCGATTACACCCGAAGCCAAAATTACATCCGCTTCAATCGTTGGATTGCCGCGTGAATCTAAAATTTCTCTGGCTCTAATGCCAACGATTTTTGTCATAAAAATTACCTCTAAAATAAAATACAATTTAAAAATTTAAAAACTAACATCTTCATAAATATCTGTGCGCGTTAAAACAACTTGCCCCACATATCGTAATCGTCTGCGTCTTCGATTTCGACTTGCACAAAATCACCCACTTTCAAATGTGTTGCGCCATCGATGAAAACTTGCCCATCGATTTCGGGCGCATCGGCTTTACTTCGCGCCACTGCACCTTCTGCGACAACTTCATCAATCAAAACGGTTTCAATTCGCCCGATTCGACGTTGCAAACGTGCCGCGCTGATTTCAGCTTGATGCGCCATGAAACGCGCCAAACGTTCTTGTTTCACTTCTTCGGGAACGGGATTTGGCAACTCATTTGCCGTCGCACCTTTCACGGGCGAATACGCAAACGCGCCCACGCGGTCTAATTGTGCTTCGGTTAAGAAGTCTAACAATTCTTCAAATTCACTTTCAGTTTCGCTCGGAAAACCAACGATAAACGTACTTCGTAACGTAATATCCGGACACACTTCGCGCCACGCTTTGATGCGTGTTAAATTATTTTCACTCGCGGCGGGACGTTTCATCGCTTTCAAAATGCGTGAATTTGCGTGTTGAAATGGAATATCCAAATACGGCAAAATTTTCCCCTCCGCCATCAACGGAATTACGTTATCAACGTGCGGATACGGATAGACATAGTGCATTCGCACCCAAATTCCCAAATCGCCTAACGCTTCGGCTAAATCATAAAAACGAGTTTGATACGATTTACCGCGCCAATCGTGTGACGCGTATTTTAAATCCAATCCATAAGCACTGGTGTCTTGCGACACGACGAGTAATTCTTTCACGCCCGCTTTCGCTAATGTTTCAGCTTCGCGCAAAACGTCATCAATCGGACGGCTGACTAAATCGCCACGCATCGATGGAATAATACAAAAGGTGCAACGATGATTACAGCCTTCGGAAATTTTCAAATACGCATAATGATCAGGCGTAAGTTTAATACCTTGTGGTGGCAATAGATCGAAAAATGGTTGATGTGGTGCAGGTAGATATTCATGAACGGCGGCAACCACTTCGTCGAAAGCGTGTGCGCCGGTGACTTTTAAAACTTGTGGATGACGAGCGCGAATTTCGTCTTCTCTCGCGCCTAAACAACCCGTGACAATCACTTTGCCATTTTTCGCCAACGCTTCGCCGATGCTGTCGAGCGATTCTTCCACTGCTGAATCTATAAAGCCGCAGGTATTCACCACCACTAAATCCGCGTTTTCGTATGTCGGGGAAATCGTATAACCTTCACGGCGTAACGTGGTCAAAATACGTTCGCTGTCAACTAACGCCTTCGGGCAGCCTAAACTAATAAAACCAATATGCGGTGCGCTCATCAAATAAATCCGTCAAAAATAATCAAAAATAACCCAATTGCGCGGCATTATAGCACGCACAGAAAAATGATTTTTATCGGTAGCGGTGTTAGAATTCAAGAAATTACTTCCATCTGTTGAATAGATAAATGACTAATAACGTGCATTCTTTGCCAGCTGTAGAATTTAAAAGCATTACCTTTTCAGTGCCAGTTTTGAGCATGGCCAGTAATGATTTGGTGCTGATTGAACAGTTGTTAATCGAAAAAATAAAACTCGCCCCTGAGTTTTTCAGGCATTCGCCTGTCGTTATTGATTTAGGCGAAGTAAACAAAAAACAGCTGACTTTAAATTTTAATGATTTGGCGTCTATAATTCATAAATGTGGATTGCTTACTATTGGAATTCGTGGTGGCAATGATATTCAACAATCTCAAGCAATTGCGTTAGATATTCCAGTGAATACAGCGCGGGCAAGTGATGTAAGAGCGGATGCGCGAAAAACACATCTCATTTCCGCGCCTAAAAGTGATGCGATTGCCGAAAATAATTCTACAACCATGACAATTACAAAACCTGTTCGTTCAGGGCAACGGATTTATTCATACGGTGATTTGATTATTTTGGCGCAAGTTGGCGCAGGTGCAGAGATTTTGGCTGAAGGAAATATTCATGTTTATGGGACTTTGCGTGGACGTGCATTAGCAGGTGTTCAGGGCAACACGGATGCCCGAATTTTTTGTTCAAATTTACAAGCTGAACTTATTTCAATTGCGGGGAATTACAAAATTAGCGACGACATTCACGGGGTAATTTCAAATACCCCCGTTCAGATTTATTTACAAAAAAACACCTTAGTCGTTAGCTCTATTGTTTAATCGACTCAATCAAAAACATTTTGGAGTATTTTAGTGGCACGAATTATTGTTGTAACTTCGGGTAAAGGTGGTGTAGGTAAAACCACCACTAGCGCGGCAATTTCTATGGGGCTTGCGAAAAGAGGGCATAAAACAGTTGTTATTGATTTCGACGTAGGTTTGCGGAATTTAGATTTGATCATGGGCTGTGAACGCCGGGTTGTGTATGACATTATCAATGTAATTAATGGTGAAGCGACTTTAAATCAAGCCTTAATTAAAGATAAAAACTGTAATTTATTGTCGATTTTACCAGCGTCACAAACACGAAATAAAGACGCATTAACGCAAGATGGCGTTGAAAAAATCTTAGCAGAATTGTCAAAAGACTTTAAGTATATCGTTTGTGATTCACCTGCTGGAATTGAAACGGGCGCACATTTAGCAATGTATTTTGCTGACGATGCGTTTGTGGTGACAAATCCTGAAGTGTCTTCGGTGCGAGATTCTGATCGAATGTTAGGCATTCTTTCGAGTAAATCACGTCGTGCTGAACGAGGTGAAGAACCGATTAAAGAGTATTTGCTGTTGTCACGTTATTCGGCAGAGCGTGTTAAGGCAGGGGAGATGTTAAGTTTGGAGGATGTTCAAGATATTTTATCGTTGCATTTACTGGGTGTTATTCCTGAATCAAAATCAGTACTCACTGCATCAAATGCGGGAATGCCCGTTATACTAGATGAAAAAAGTGAAGCAGGACAAGCCTACGCAGATATTGTCGCACGCTATTTGGGTGAAACTAAGCCGCATCGATTTATTGATGATAAAAGTGGTTTTTTCAGGAAATTATTCGGAGGTAAGTAAAATGAGTTTAATGGATTATTTCAAAAGCTCTAAAGCTAGCTCTGCATCATTGGCGAAAGAGCGTTTACAGATTTTAGTCGCTTACGAGCGTTTGTCAGGAAATCAACCGTCTTATTTACCTTTATTGCAAAAAGAATTACTCGCAGTCATTCAAAAATATGTACATGTTAATCCTGATGCGATAACGATCAACCTAGAACAAAGTGACAGTCAAGAAACTCTGGAGCTCAGTATTATTTTGCCAGATTCACATCGTGCTTAATGCTATGAAAAACGTTAATTTTCTGATTGTTTTAGTTTGTTCATTAACGATTTTATCGGGTTGCAGTACGAAAAAAGTTCATGTGAATCGGTATGCTGTTGCAGATCGTCGCACTGCGGATGTGGCTGAAATAGACAAAGATATTGCCACTGAAATCAAAGGAAATTTGCGTGACGATGAACAAATACGGCGTTTTACGCATATAAATGTGACTGTTTATAATGGTGCAGTTTTACTGACTGGCGAAGCGATGAATGACGCGGTAAAGGTCAAAATCATTGAAATGGCGCGTATCGTGAACCATGTAAAAATGGTACATGATTATTTGATTGTTGATTATCCAAGCGATAATTTATCGCGTGCGAATGACCGTCAAATTACCCAAAGTATCAAACAGGCTCTCACGCAAATTCATGATTTACCAAATTTCGATTCGTCCCTAATTAAAGTGGTTGTCGAGCAAAGTAGCGTTTATTTAATGGGGCGAGTGCATCGTGATGAAGGAACTGTAGTGATTAATGTGGTTCGTCCTGAACCCGATATTCGACAGGTTATTGCTGTTTTTGATTACATTGATTAAAACAAAAAAGGCGTGATTTTTGCGCTCGTTTGCCATTTCTAAAAAATATTTCCATTTTATGAAAAATCTCCCCGCCGAATTTTTAACTGCTTTAAAAAACATTTTCCCCAAAAACGATATTTTAACGGAACCTGAAGAATGCTGGACTTACGGTTACGATAACAGTCGCCGTCATGCACTGCCGCAGGTTGTGGTTTTCGCCACGACACACGAACAGGTTTTGCACGTCGTACAAATTTGCAATGAATTTGATATTCCCATCACCGGGCGAGGTCGTGGCACGGGAACAACGGGCGCAATCGTGCCATTACATGGCGGGTTGGTTTTGTCGTTGGAACGCATGAAACAGGTGTTGGATTTTTCGCCCGACAATCGTTACATCAAAGTGCAAACGGGCATTACGAATCAAGAAGTTCAAGATTACGTCAAAAGCGCTGGCTTCTTTTGGTCGCCAGATCCCACGAGCGCGGCATTTTCGAGTGTTGGTGGGAATTTAGCCTACAACTCTGCAGGACCAAAAGCAGTGAAATATGGCACGCCACGTGAAAATACACTCGGTTTGCGCGTCGTGACAGGCGCGGGACACGAAATGAAAGTTGGCGTTTACACCAGCAAAGGCGTGGTTGGTTACGATTTAACGCGATTAATTATTGGTTCGGAAGGCACGCTCGCAATTATTACCGAAGCGACGTTGAAACTCACACCGTTGCCCGAAGCGAAAAAAACGTTGCGGGCGATTTATAAAACAGTGGGTGACGCGGCGCAAGCTGTGGCGGCTGTGATGTCGCAACCTGTCGTACCGTGTGCGTTGGAATTTATGGATGGCAACGCGATCAATATGATTCGTCATTACACCGAAACCGATTTGCCCGAAAATGCGGGTGCGATGCTGATGATTGAAGTTGATGGACAAGCCGAAGGGCTTGATTATGCCGCCGAAAAAGTCATCAAGGCCGCGACAAATGACGGGCTAATGTCGATGCGGTTGGCGAAAGATGCCGCCGAAGTGAAAGCTCTTTGGGATACGCGTAAAGCTCTCTCCCCTGCGTTACGCAAAGTCGCCCCAAAAAAAATCAACGAAGATGTCGTGGTTCCTGTGACGGAAATTCCAGCGTTAATCGAGGGTTTAGAATTACTGTCTAAACAATATGAATTGCCGATTATCAATTTTGGTCACGCGGGAAATGGCAACATTCACGTTAATTTATTACTCGATCCCGACGACCCAATTCAAAGTAAAAAAGCGCATGCTTGTTTGGACGAAATTTTTTCATTGGTACTGAAATTGAACGGCACATTATCGGGCGAACATGGCGTGGGTTTAGAAAAACGCGATTTCGTAGATCGTGAATTAGACGCAAATTCGCTTAATTTGATGCGGGCAATTAAACGCCAATTCGACCCGAAAAATTTATTAAATTCTGACAAAATGTTGCCACTTCAATTTTTACCTTAACTATTTATGAACGAAACTTTAAACACGTTAACAACACTACGCGATTATATGCGTTGGGCTTCAAGCCGTTTCACGGCCGAAAAACTGTCTTTCGGTCAAGGTACCACAACAGCGTTAGACGAAGCGGTTGCGCTGGTTTTATTTGCCGTGAATCAGCCTTATCATTTGTCTGCGAATTTTTTTGATTGCGTGTTAACACACGAAGAACGCAAAACCATTTTTGATTTAATCGAACGCCGCGTTAATGAGCGTATTCCCGCCGCGTATTTAACGAAAGAATCAATTTTTATGAACTTGCCGTTTTATGTTGATGAACGGGTGTTAATTCCACGTTCGCCAGTCGCCGAATTGATTGAACAACGTTTTGAACCGTGGATTGAAGAAGAAAGCGTCGAACATATTTTAGATTTGTGTACGGGCAGCGCGTGCATTGCGATTGCGTGCGCGTATGCGTTTCCGAATGCAATTGTCGATGCGGTAGATTTATCGCCCGAAGCCTTAGAAGTCGCTGAAATCAACATCGAAAAACATCAACTCGGCGAAACTGTTAATACTTATTATTCGGATTTGTTCAACAAATTACCGCCGACAAAATACGACATTATTATCAGCAATCCGCCGTATGTGTGTTTGAATGAATGGGAGAATTTGCCGCCTGAATTCCACGCCGAACCCGATATGGCTTTCAAAGGCGGCACGTCTGGTTTGGATTTGGTGTTGCGGATTTTGAGCAACGCGAAAGCCTATTTGAGCGAACACGGCATTTTGGTGGTCGAAGTCGGAAGCAGTTCGGAAACGTTGCAAAATTTATTGCCTGACGTGCCGTTTTATTGGTTGAATTTTGAACGGGGCGGCGACGGTGTATTTTTGCTGACGGCGAGCCAAGTTTCCGATTTCCACGATGCGTTTACCAACGCTTTGAAAAAACATCATTGAGAAATAGAAAATGACAAACAACCGTGGCTACATTTACGTTTTAGCCAACAGCGCAATGCCTGATTTAGTCAAAGTGGGCAAAACAACCCGCACGCCTGCTGAACGCGCCGCCGAATTATCGAAAGTAACAGGCGTGCCAACGCCGTTTATCGTGGTTTATGAGCAATTGGTGGACGATTGCACCGCCGCCGAAGAATTTGTGCATACGATGTTGCAACAAAAAGGCTATCGGGAATCGGATAATCGCGAATTTTTCCGCGCGCCCGTCAGCGAAGTAATTCAAATCATCATCAAAATGCCCGCGCAATTTTCAAGCAATTCGGATTTTGAAGACGACAAAGATGCTGAATTTCTCTCAAGCGAATCCAATGACGAATTGGACGAGTTCGTTTTGGACGATGATCAAGATGACGAACCCGATTATCCTTGGCTAGGATTGTGGAATGCTGCATGGGACTACACTTTTGGAAATGGTAATTACATCCAAGATAAAGAAGAAGCAATAAACTTGTATAAACAAGCTATAAAATTAGGCTGTTTGCCTGCATACAAAATGATTGGTGATATATATTTTCACAATAAGAATCACAAAAAGCACTTGAGTGGTACAAAGAAGGTATAGTGGACCCTGAAATCCGGACAATAGTTTAAGCTATACTCTGTCGAAAAAAGAGAAGTGGCAAATGAGTGAAAGCAAGCGGAAGATTTTTACAGGATCACAAAAAGCTAAGATTGCCTTGGAAGCGGTTAAAGGCACAAAGACAATCAATGAGATCGCCCAGGAAAACGGAGTCCATCCGACCCAGGTAAGTCAATGGAAAAAGGAATTGATGGACAATGCGGGTAGTCTTTTTGAAGGTAAACGGGGTCCCAAGCCTGTCAATGCACAGAGCGATCCGGATCGGCTGTATGCCAAAATTGGGCAGTTGAATATGGAATTAGATTGGCTTAAAAAAAAGTCTGGAATCAGCCTATAGCGGAAAGACAGGCGTGGATAACAC
>BJHG01000015.1 GCA_014191975.1 Methylococcaceae bacterium
GTGTTATCCACGCCTGTCTTTCCGCTATAGGCTGATTCCAGACTTTTTTTTAAGCCAATCTAATTCCATATTCAACTGCCCAATTTTGGCATACAGCCGATCCGGATCGCTCTGTGCATTGACAGGCTTGGGACCCCGTTTACCTTCAAAAAGACTACCCGCATTGTCCATCAATTCCTTTTTCCATTGACTTACCTGGGTCGGATGGACTCCGTTTTCCTGGGCGATCTCATTGATTGTCTTTGTGCCTTTAACCGCTTCCAAGGCAATCTTAGCTTTTTGTGATCCTGTAAAAATCTTCCGCTTGCTTTCACTCATTTGCCACTTCTCTTTTTTCGACAGAGTATAGCTTAAACTATTGTCCGGATTTCAGGGTCCACTATAATATACACCATTTTCATATTCAAATTGGTGTATATCACACACCGAATACGTTAAATAAAACGTCATCATATTGATTTAAAATTAGTTTTATAATGGCATCAACCTTGCACATTTAAAGCTATTCATTACTTTACTCGATTTTTTATGAAAAAAATTCTCTTTATTTTTATCGTTGTTACGTTTGCTTTTGTAGCAAACGCAACAGAAGTTGGTCAACCTGCACCACCATTTACTTTGCCAGCGTTAAAAACCGATTCTCCAACGCAGTTAAAACAATTCACAGGCAAAGTCATTTATTTAGACTTCTGGGCTTCATGGTGTGCGCCATGTAAAACATCGTTTCCATTACTCAATAAATTACATCAAAAACTCAAAGCACAAGGTTTTGAGGTGGTCGCGGTGAATTTAGACGAGGACAAAACGCTAGGTGAAAAATTTTTACAAGAAATCCCTGTTGATTTCACTGTTTTACGCGACGCAAAAGGCGAATGGGCAGATCAATATGTAGTTGAATCAATGCCAACCTCGTTTATTATCGACAAAAATGGCATCGTTCAAAAAATTCATCACGGATTTACCCGCGACGACATGAAAGAATTAGAAATTAAAATCACCGAATTATTGGCAAAGAAATGAAACTGATTGTAATTATTTTGTTAATTGAATTAACTGCTTGCACGGAAGTTTTGCCACGCCAACGCGGAAATCTAGCCTTGCCACAAATGGCATTCACACCTGATTCGCTAGAATTTGGTTTGCGTCAACACACCGCATTCAGCAAAGAAGCTGCGAGCGGCGGTTATGGCGGCGGTGGCGGCGGATGTGGTTGTAATTAGCAGGGACAAAAATGAAGAAAAATAAAACTCACGCACTCACAAAATTAAATTTAGCCGCCCTCGCTTTAACTGGAATGATCCAAGATGCAAATGCGGGTGGGGGTTGAAGAAAGTTACAACAGCGATTTCCAATACGGGCATTATGCCTAAAGTGGTAATCGCATGAACGTTGATATTTTTGATTTGGCGATTTCTACACCCATCGGTAAAAGCATGACCTTTGCAGCAAGTTCGGTTCGCGATGTGATTTCAGGTGCGTCGCCAAAATATAACAAAAAAGATAGCAAAGGTAATGTTGTTCAGGTTTTGAGTAGTGCATCGCCGACGAACTGGTGCCATCAATCTATTTGTGAACAACGCGATGGCGTAAATTCAAATTTAACGTATTTTTTCGATAACGCCGCATTAAATTTTGACGGAGGTTTTTCACAAGAACAAGATTACACCTCACGTTTTGTAAACAGTAATTTGAGCTGGGATTTTAACAAAAAACTGACCACGTTGAATTTAGGTGGCTCGGTAGCGTTTGATGTTTCTGAGCCGACAAATATGAATCGAGATTGCAGCACGGATACGACTAATACGAATTGCCATAAAACCAGCCAACAATATCTACTCGGTGTGTCGCAAATTCTCGACAAAAACTCACTGTTACAGCTCAATATGACTTATGGTTACAGCGAAGGGTATTTGTCTGACCCTTACAAAACAGTTTGGTTTTATAACGGTAATACGCTATCAGATATTCAATCGGATAAACGTCCACGTGAAAAAAATCAATTCGCCTGGCTCGTGCAATATATTCACAACTTTGAAGGTTTGAATAATGCCGCATTGCACGCAGATTACCGTTTTTCAATGGACAATTTGGGCATCAATTCTCACACTACCGAATTGAGTTGGCATCAACCTATTACCGCTGGTTGGCAAGTTATCCCACGTTTTCGTTATTACTCGCAAGACAGCGCTGATTTTTATTCTGCAGTTTTTTCGGGTTCGCACAACAGTTACAGCGTGTATTCAAGCGATTATAGATTAGCAGGATTTGGCGCAATCTCTGGCGGCTTGAAAGTCGCAAAAACGTTTATTGACGTGTCAAAACCAATTGAACAACTGAAATTACAAGCGGGCGTGGAATACTACGACCACATCGCGGCGTATCAATTAGGCGGTAACAGTTCGGGCAATTTTGCCGATTTTAGTTATTATTTAGTTAACGCTTCTATGGGTGTAAAATTCTAAATTAAAACCAAGGTTTGAAAACCAACGTCAACAAAAAACAACAATATCGGAGTACAAACCTTGGTTTGTACAAATTCTGAGTACATTATGAATAAAATCCTTACTATTTTTGCATTGTGGTTTAGCGTGATTTCGTTTGCCATCGCAGACGCGCCAACGGCTGAGATTACAGTCAAAGCGGTCAATACGACGTTTCCCGCGCAATATCAAATCAATTTCACCGTTCCGCCTGAGCATCACGCCTATTTGGATAAAGGCGACGAGCAAATGTACATTCCTATCACGTTTGATGGGAATGGCGCGTTAGCAGGCGGGGGTTTAAAAATTGAAAAACTCGATAAGCCGTTGGGCGTTTACGACAGCGAAGTGAAAGCCACGGTTTTACGCGCCACAGGTGAATTTAATTTAACACTTTCAGGTGCAGCAAACACGGCTATTTTTCCACTTTCGGTAAAATATCAAATTTGTAACGACACAACAAAACAATGTTTTCGCCCACAAACTGTTTCCGTTGATTTGAAATTACCAACGAATTCAGTGGCCAAAAAAGTTGAATCGACCAATACCGCATCCGAAAGCTTCACCGACAAATTGCTCGGTTTATTTAAAAACAACAAGGACAACACGTTAATTATGTTTGGCTTGATGTTGTTAGCAGGAATGTTATCGGTCGCCACGCCTTGTGTGTATCCGATGTTACCGATTACCTCGATGTTTATTATCGGGCGCGCCAACGGCATTGCAGCCAAAGAAAAACAACACGCGCTGGTTTATGTTATCGGTATCGTTTGTACTTATACGTTACTTGGTTTAATGGCAGGCATGACGGGCGGCGCGTTCAATACGTTTATGCAATCAGCCTGGGTCAATTTAGCGTTTGCCTTATTTTTCACTTTCTTTGCGATTGCGTTATTGGGTTTTTACGAACTCGGTTTTATGCAAAACGGAGTCCATCATTTAGACCAAAAATCATCGAATGTTAAAGGTTTAACGGGAACATGGATGATGGGTGCAATCGCAGGATTGGTGATTTCACCTTGCGTCGGGCCGATTGTGTTTGCGCTACTTTTACAAGTTGCCGACAACATTGCTGATAAAGCGGAGGCGTTAGCGTTGCTCAATCAAACGCCGACATTTGCTGATAAATTCACCATTTCATTGCAAGGCAGCGTGATGATGGCAGGTTTTGGTTTGGGCGTAGGATTACCGTTTTTCTTGGTGAGCGTCGTCAAATTCAAAAAATTACCGCGTGCTGGTTATTGGATGAACAAAATAAAATACGCTTTCGGGTTTCTAATTTTATATTTCGCTTATACGTATTTAAACAAAGCGATGGGCGTATTTGGCGTGGATTCAGAAACGACTTTAGTTTTAGCAATGGGGACGCTTTTTGTCTGGATTGCCGTGGTGAATTGTAACGTGTTGAGCCTAGTTCCGACCGACGCGCAACCGAATCACAAATTCAAACATTTCATGGGCGTTATCACGATGCTGATTGGCGTTTGGTTAATGGTGACGAGTTTTGGACATTTACCAATTTTGAAATCAGCGATTAAATCTGCGGTTGCCGATGAAAGTGTTGGTGTCAGCGCAAATCCAACCATCGAAACAGAAGCAGGAATTTCGTGGTATCGCAATTTTGACGCGGCTCAAAAACTCGCGCAACAATCGGGCAAACCTATTTTTATCGATTTTTATGCCAGCTGGTGCGCGAATTGTGTGGAATTTAAAAATGCCACGAAAACCAATGCCGCGTTGAATGAAGCCTTACGCACCAAAGCCGTTCCGGTGAAATTGGTCGATAAAGAACCCGAATTTGAAAAATTCCGTGAAAATCCCACGCATCGTCAATTGAAAATTGGTTTGCCGTATTTTGCGATTTTAAAACCTGACGGTTCGCTTTTATGGTCTGGCACTGATTATCAAGCGACTGACAAAATGATTGCCGTTTTAAACGAAAACAATCTTTAAATTTTTTATTTAGGATAATCTTAACTTTATGCAAAAGAAAATTATCGCCACCAGTCTTCTAGGTTTGTTGGCATTTGCAGTAACACCTGTTTTGGCGACAGAACAAATTGCTTTCTCGATATTTGGCGCATCTGCCTATCTCAATTTATGCAGCACTTGTCATTCAGGAAGCAAAGAGAATGAAAGCAAAGGTAACTTAAAAGCAGGTATCAATGCTGCATATCAAAAAGATAAATTTGGCTTATCTACATTGAAAGCACTTGTTACCACTCCTGCTTTAACTTGCACCTTGCCACAAGTATTAAACACAACTAAAACAGCGTGCATTACACCTGCGCCGACTTGCGTTCCGCCACAAGTTTTAAATACAGCAAAAACCGATTGTGTCACACCGCCCCCAACTTGTAGCGCAACTGAAGTTTTAAATGCGACAAAAACAGCTTGCATTACAAAACCGCCAGCGCCTGTCAAAAACACAAAACCCATTTTAAATCCTGTTGCTCAACAATGGGATGTGCAAGTTGGCGAAACATTGATCATTCCATTATCCGTAGTTGATGATGAAGAAGATGAATTTACGATTGTCACAAGCAAATTGAAAGATTCAAAACTGAATCCTGTTACTGAAAATGACGCAGGCTTACCATCAATGGATTTTGAATGGATTCCAGCGCAAGCGAACGTGAACAAAATTCAAGCAATTACGTTCCAAGCGAAAGAAAAAAGCACAAAACCTGCGTTAGTTTCAAACAAGGTATCTGTCAAAGTGCGTGTTTGGGCAGCAGGTGATCGAAATGCCGCTTCGATTACCAAATTAAATGTCATGACAAGCAAATTTTCGGCGGGTATTTTGAAATTAGCGGGTAATGTAAAATTTAATAGTTTGCTAACAGCAACTGAAATTCAATCGTTTGTTGCTAAAAATTTAGATTTAACCATTAGCGATACGAACGGCTTAATTGACAGTCTTCCTTTAACTCTCGACAAAAAAGGAAATTGGGCAATTTCAATTCCTATGATTTCTGTACCTTGTGATGTTACATTGGCATTTGCAGGGCAAAATGCGAGCCGTAGAGTAGTTGGTTGTTTAAAAACAGCTCAATCAAAAATGAACAACATTCTCGCTGCTAATGATGAGGATCATGATAAAAACAAAAAACACGACGATTAAAATAGTTTTATGCTTTTAAAACGATTTACAAAACTATTTCGCATTGGCTGGGCGGCGAAAAAAGTTCGTGCTAGCCAAAGTGAAACAGAAAAGTTACTCGCACAACGTGCATTGGTCGCTTTACTCGCCGATGCACGCGGTATCAGTTTAAAAGTCGGACAGCTTTTCGCGGCTGTCGAAGGCGGCAATGAATTTCAAAGACTCACCGACAGCCTCCCTGCACTGCCCCTAAAAATCATGTTACCCGTTTTGGAAAAAAGTTTGGGTTTTTCACCAAAAGTCATTTTCAAAAACATTCAACCTGCAACAGCAGCGGCTTCATTAGGGCAAGTCCATTTGGCTGAATTTC
The DNA here is from genome assembly GCA_014191975.1 of Methylococcaceae bacterium. GTDB lineage: Bacteria > Pseudomonadota > Gammaproteobacteria > Methylococcales > Methylomonadaceae > UBA10906. The sequence continues at coordinate 5,954 of BJHG01000015.1, forward strand.
ACGACGGCACACCTGTTGCCATAAAAATTCGTTATCCCGATATTGCAAATGCCGTTCAAACCGAATTAAAACTTGCGAATTTAATGCCAAATATTGGCAAAGTTCAAGAATGGGGATTTGATTTAAACGCTTACAAACAAACGCTGTTTAATACATTGCAACGCGAATTAAATTATCGAATCGAGGCGCAAACACAAACTACTTTTCATGAAAATGTACGTGTGCCACGTTTAGAAATCCCGCGTCTTTATGACGAATTCAGTAGTGATTGTGTATTGGTTCAAAGTCGTGCCACAGGGGTGACGTTTCCAGAAATCATTCATTGGTCAGAATCCGAACGCCGCTTGATTGCAGAAACCTTATTGCAAACGTTGTTCACCAGTTTATTTCTTATGGGCGATGTTCATGCCGATCCGCACAATGGGAACACATTCTACAATCATGCTCACAATGGCACGATGGTGACATTATTGGATTTTGGTTGCACCGTTTCATTGACCGAAATACGCCGTTTGGCATTGCTAAAATTGATTATCGGATGTCGTAAAAAAAGTGCGGTGAATCCATTAGAATGTTTTGTTGCGCTAGGCTTTGACGCGCAAAAACTTGCACAGATTCAAGGTGCGTTGCCGTTGTTGAGCCAAATGTTGTTGCGTCCGTTTTTAGTTGATCACGTTTTTAATCTGTCTGAATGGCAGCTTGAAAAAAATATCACTGATTTATTAGGTGAAAAACGTTGGTGGTTTCGCTCGGCGGGTGCGGCAGATTTGATGTTGTTAATGCGAGCATTTCAAGGTTTGATGCAACAATTACAACAGCTTCAAATCAATTTAAATTGGTGGAAATTGTTAGAAAAAAGTGTTGGTAATGCGTTATTACAGAAAGCACGAGATGTGATTTTATCGTCAGTCAACTTGATAAAAACCGAATTTAAAACACTCGATTTCGCCTCACAAGCGACTAAATTACACGTTAACATTACGCAAAATAATCAAACATTAGTGGCACTGACATTACCTGCGGAAGCGGTTTTAGACTTGGAAAATTTAGTGCCAGAAAATGTGCGTGCAGCATTAGAAAAAAGTGGTGATTGTGATTTATCTTCGATTTTGACACGCTTGAAATTAGACGGTTTAAGTCCACAAATTTTATTTGAATATACGCTTAATCAGAAAAGTTATCGTATTTGGCTAGCTTAAAACGGCGCATTTTCACACGCCGTTTTAATGTTAATTCCAACGCATCACAGGTACAGACGAAATCGAATTTTTCGGCGAACCGTCAATCAATTTGTCGCTGTAAGCGAGATAAACCAAGACATTTCGTTTTTTATCATAGAAACGAACAACCTGTAGTTTCTTTAACAACAAGGAACGACTTTCTTTAAAAACAGTGTCACCGTTTTTCAAGTTGCCCAATTTGGTTAAATCAATTGAACCCACTTGCCGACACGCAATTGAAGCTTCCGAAGGATCTTCAGCTAAGCCAACCGCGCCTTTTAAACCACCTGTTTGTGCTTTTGAAACATGACAGGAAATACCTGCCACATCTGGATCATCAAATGCTTCAATGACGATTTTACTGTTTGGACTAAGTAAATTAAACGTCGTTGAAACTTCGCCAATTTCTTCAGCAACCGCTGAAAATGCAAACATTACCAAAATTCCGAAAGTGATTTTTTTTAAGATAATGTTCATAAAAATAAACTAATGGGTTTGAACAAATCGTTAATGGTTCGACCAGTCGCATTTTCGCCAATCGCATGCATTTTCCATTCGCCATTGTGACGGTAAACTTTGGCCATAATTTGCGCGGTGTGCGACCCTTGGGAAGTCAACGTATAACGCGCAATCTCACTCTGATTATTGCCATCTAGCAAACGACAATACGCATTTTCAACGGAATCAAATGTTTGACCCGTAAATGAATTAACCGTAAAAACTAACGCCGTCACACTTTCAGGAACACGGCTCAAATCCACCACAATTTGTTCATCATCGCCGTCGCCTTTACCTGTGCGATTATCACCACTGTGCAAAATGCTGCCGTCTTTGCTTTTTAATTGTCCGAAAAAAATCGCATCAACGGGCTTATCACCTGCAAACATAATACACGACGCATCTAAATCAATTGAATCGTCGCTTGAACCGCCACTGAATAATCCACCTAACAATCCCCCTTTTTTTTCACCAGATTGTTTAGCATCCCAACCCAAGCCCATTACGACTTTTGTTAATGTGCCGCCTGCTTCTTTTTCGAGCGAAATTTTCTGCCCTTTCTCGAGATTAATAGCCATTTTCAGTCCTAAACACTTACGCCAAAAGAAGTCGCTAACGGAGCCAATCCACCTGAAAAACCTTGTCCAACTGCACGGAATTTCCAATCACCGCCATTACGATACAATTCACCGAAAATCATTGCTGTTTCAGTAGAAGCATCTTCGCTCAAATCATAACGTGCTAACTCCACGCCACCGTCTTCGTTAATCACACGAATATAAGCGTTTCTGACTTGCCCAAAATTTTGGTGTCGGGTTTCGCCTTCATGAATCGTGACGCAAAAAGTAATTTTATCTAAATCAGCAGGGACTTTTGATAATTCGATATTTAAGGTTTCGTCATCGCCATCACCCGCACCGGTTCTATTATCACCCATGTGTTGAACTGCACCATCTGCGACAACTTTATTATTGTAAAAACAGAAATCGCCATCGTTTCTAACTTTACCGTCAGCTTTAAGTAAAAAAGCATTTGCGTCTAAATCAAACGCCGCGCCATCGGTTGAACGCTCTGCCCACCCTAAACCCACTACTATTTTGTTAAGATTTGGTGCTTCTTTGCTTAAATTAACATTGCCGCCTTTGCTTAATGAAACTGCCATTTTGTACGCTCCAAATTTATTATTATGAATTTAAAAAAAACGCTTTCACGCAGGTTTATTATGCGGGTTCAATGTGTAAAAACAAGGTCAATCTTTTTACTTTCTGTAACGATTTTTTTGCAATCTGTCAACGTAGTTTAACTCGAAATTTTCTGCTAGACTTAACTCGCAGTTTCAGAAAAACAATAATAAATGAGAGAACAATGAAGCGTGGTTTGATAACAAAACCACGCTTTTTTTAGCTGTATCGCTTTAATCATCCCCTGAGAAACCATGTCTGAAAGTTATTTACTTGAGCGCGATCCTGCCCTTGATTCATTAAAATCGCCACCTAATTCCATTCATGCTGAGCAGTCTGTTTTAGGGTCATTGATTATTGAAAATAGCGCGTGGGACACGGTTGCTGACAAACTTTCAGAAGTTGATTTTTATCTTCGTTCACACAAACTTATTTTTCGTGCAATTGCTCAATTAGCAGAACAACAAATTCCTTTCGACATTATTACGTTATCAGAATCATTGAAATCGTTGGGGAAATTAGATTCTGTTGGTGGATTATCGTATTTAATTGTGCTGTCGAAAGACACGCCCTGTGCCACGAATGTTGAAGCGTATGCCAACATCGTGCGCGATAAATCAATTTTACGGCAGTTAATTAGCGCAGGGACAACGATTGCAAATTCGGTTTATCAAACCGAAGGTCGTGCAACACAAGAATTACTCGAAAATGCGGAACAACTCGTTTTTAAAATCGCGGAACAAACTCAAAAATCCAATGAAGGCGGTTTTGTTGGCATTCGTGCATTAGCGAAAAAAACCATTGAAAAAATTGAATTACTCGCTGAATTAGAAGGTGGAATTACTGGTGCGGCAACGGGATTTGACGATTTAGATACTCTTACATCTGGATTACAACCATCCGATTTAATTATCATTGCTGGTAGACCGTCGATGGGGAAAACGACAGTGGCAATGAATATCGCTGAAAATTTTGCAATTAAAAATCAAAAACCCGTAGCAATTTTCAGTATGGAAATGCCTGGTGACGCGATTGTAATGCGAATGATGTCATCACTTGGAGGTATTGAACAACAACGTGTAAGGTCGGGCGATTTAGATGACAATGATTGGCCGCGTTTGACAACGGCATTAACGATGCTAAATAGCACCAAACTTTTTATTGATGATAGTGCCGCGCTTACACCAAGTGAAATTCGGGCAAGAGCTCGGCGATTGGCGCGTGAACACGGGCAATTAGGATTGATTGTAGTAGATTATTTGCAATTGATGAATTCTCCGACGAGTGGCGAAAGTCGTGTTCAACAAATTTCCGATATTTCACGAGGATTGAAAGCCCTGGCAAAAGAATTAAACGTCCCTGTTATTGCATTGTCACAGTTGAATCGTAATTTAGAACAACGTCCCAATAAGCGTCCCGTTATGTCAGATTTGCGTGATTCGGGTGCTATTGAGCAAGACGCGGATTTAATTTTATTTATTTACCGTGACGAAGTGTATAACGAACAAAGTCCCGATAAAGGCACAGCAGAATTGATTATCGGTAAACAACGAAATGGACCGTTAGGCACCGTACGATTAATGTTCCAAGGTGCATTTTCACGCTTCCAAAATTGCGCGAATCCAAGTCACTACAGTTCTTTTAGTGACGAATAATTTTTCACTTTTTTACGAGACACACAAAAATGACCTTATCAATTCATGATTACGCCACTTTAACTGACGAAGAATGCGATGCTCGGATTGTGGCAGCGAAATCCACATTGGGCGACCGCTGTGTAATTTTAGGACACCATTACCAACGTAACGAAGTGTTCAAACACGCCGATTTTTCAGGCGACTCGTTAAAATTGTCTAAAGATGCTGCACAATCTAACGCAGAATTTATCGTATTTTGTGGCGTGCATTTTATGGCAGAAGTCGCAGATATTTTGTCTCGTCCCGATCAAATTGCGATTTTACCCGATTTATCAGCAGGTTGTTCGATGGCAGATATGGCTAATTTGATGAAAGTGAATCAATGTTGGTCAGAATTAGCCCAAGTTTTAGACGTTGAAAACGAAGTCACACCGGTTACTTACATCAATTCAGCAGCAGATTTGAAAGCCTTTTGTGGTGAACACGGTGGTATCGTTTGTACTTCCTCAAATGCAGAAAAGATTTTAGATTGGAGTTTTTCACGCCGTGAAAAAGTATTGTTTTTTCCAGATCAACATTTAGGTCGCAACACCGCGCATCGAATGGGAATGCCGTTAGATGAAATGGTGGTTTGGGATTTTACAAAACCAATGGGGGACTTGACGGTTGAAGAAATCAAAAATGCCAAAATGATTTTATGGAATGGTTTTTGTTCTGTACATCAAATGTTTAAACCAGAACATATTGATAATTTTCTCGAAAAGTTCCCTGAAACGAAAATCATTTCACACCCAGAAGCGTCTTTTGAAGTTTGTGAAAAATCGGATTACGTAGGTTCTACCGAATTTATTTTGAAAACAGTTCGTGCGTCCGAAGCAGGAAGTCGCTGGCTCGTCGCGACCGAATTAAATTTAGTCAATCGTTTAAACGAAGAATGCCAAGCAGACGCTAAAAATGTCCATTTCATGTCGCCAATGCTTTGTATGTGTTCCACGATGTTTAGAACTGACCCGCAACATTTGGCGTGGGTTTTGGAAAATTTAGTAGCGGGGAATGTTGTAAATCAAATTTCGGTTTCTGAAAAAGAGTCACTTTTAGCAAAAGAAGCCTTAAATGCTATGTTGACGGTGGTTTAAAAATGACGAATTACGAAAAAAGTAAAACCGCACGGCGGGTAGCTGCCATCGCTTTTTTAGTTTTTATGACATTTATTTTAGGTGGAACATATTTATCACAAAACGGAGTTATCTAAAATGACACCAATACAACAAACTGAATTAGAAGCAGCAGCATTTCGGCGTTTAGTTTCACATTTGCAAACGCACACTGAAGTTCAAAATATCGAATTGATGATTCTGGCTGATTTTTGCCGTAATTGTTTAGCAAAATGGTTCACGGCAGCAGCAGCGGAAAATGATGTTGCAATGGATTATGAGCAAGCACGAACGCTAATTTATGGCATGCCTTACAGCGAATGGAAGGATAAATTTCAAATTGACGCAACACCTGAACAACTCATCGCTTATGATGTAAAAAAGGAACTGGAACTGTAAAAAAAATGAGCGAAAAATACGACGCGATGTTTTCGGGTTTAATTGGCGAAGATTACGACATGCTCAATTTAATTTGTCCGTTGGCGACAAAAATGAGTCATTTGGTTGGAGAAACCTTGAAAGATTTTTCCGCAAATAAAACTGAAAAATTGAATGTTGTTGAATTGGGCGGTGGTACAGGAATCACGACATTAGCGTTATTGAATGCGAGTGAAAACACCCAAATTCTAAGTATCGACAACGAACCCGTAATGCAAAATCAAGCCAAACAAAATTTAAACGCATGGGTTGAAAAAGGGCAACTTACATTTTTAGAAAATGACGTATTGACGGCATTGAAAAATTTACCTGAAAATAGTGTTGATGTGATTGCATCGGCTTATACGCTGCACAATTTTTTGAATTCTTATCGCGCTGACGTTGTGATTGAAATGTTCCGTATTTTAAAATCAGGCGGTAAATTTATCAATGGCGACCGCTATGCACTTGATGATATTTCACATCATACTCGTGCTACGCAATTTGAAGTTGCTGATTATTTTCGGATTCTAATTGCTGAAAATAAATTGGATTTACTACAGCATTGGATTATTCATTTGTTCAATGATGAATCTGAAAATCACGTTATGCGTGAAACGGTCGCGTTGGCACAATTGAGAAATGCAGGTTTTTCGGCAGTCACTTTAATAAATCGGGTTGCAGTAAATGCATTGGTTACGGCTGTAAAAGCGTAGTCAAATCTAAATTTTCACGCACCATGTTTGTGAAAGCGTTAATGGTTTCTTCTCGGTAAACCGTGTAATCAAAACCTTTATACGCAGGATTTAACTTTTTGAAATACGCGCTACGAAATTTATTATTATCAAAAATGCCGTGAATGTGTGTCCCAGAAATGTTTTCAACGTCATAAAACAACGGATAACGCGCCAATTTCCCACAATGAATTTCGTAACCGGTTACGTCAAAGCCAAAAACTGAATACACACCGCGTTTTAAAATTTTTGGTTGCTGATATGTTACGGTGTCAGCAATGAAACCAAAACCTGTTTCAAAACTTGGCATGTCAGCTTCTAAACCTTCCGAATCATTCAACGCTTCACATAGCATTTGATAACCGCCACAAATTCCAAAAATCGCTTTTTCAAATTGTTGGATTTCAGCAAATAACCCTTCCGCTTTCAGCCAACGTAAATCCGAAATTACACTTTTACTGCCAGCAAGCAAAATTAAATCAAAATCGGCAAGTGTTTGAAAACTATGAATCAACGTCACATCTAATTCATCGTCCGCCATAAAAACGTCTAAATCATTGTAATTACTCAGACGTGGTGTAGCAATCACAGCTACTTTTAACTTTATTTCATTTCGTCTTTGAGTGTAATTTTGCAATGATTGTGAATCTTCCATGTCGATATTGAGCGGCAAAAATGGTAATACCCCCAAAACTGGTACGCCAAATCTTTCACGAATAATTATTTCTCCCGTGTCGAAAAATCGTCTGTCACCGCGAAATTTATTGATAATTATGCCAACCACATTTTTACGAATATCAGGCGCAAGTAATTCTAACGTCCCGTAAATTGACGCGAACACACCACCACGTTCAATATCAGCAACTAGAATAATGTTGGGTTCGAATATTTGCGCGATGAATGTATTCGATAAATCTTTATGTAATAAATTCAATTCGACGGGCGAACCTGCACCTTCGGCAATCACCAATTCGTAATCGCTTAAAAGTTGTGAAAATGAATTTTTTACATGAATTTTCAATGTATCGAGTTCATCGTAATATTCTGCAACACCTTGATTTTTATGTACCAAGCCATTGACAATAACTTGCACACTGCCATTTCCATGGGATTTCAATAAAACAGGATTAAATAAATAACTCGGTTCAACGCGAGCAGCTTCGGCTTGAAAGCATTGGGCGCGTGAAATTTCACGACCTTCAATTGTGACGCTGGAATTATTCGATACGTTTTGCGCTTTGAATGGTGCAACACGAACACCTAAATCCGAAAAATACGACACAACGCCATCACAATACTGGTTTTTCCTGCATCAGAACTTGTGCCAAAAACCAAAATCGGTTTCATGATTCAAAAATTGGAGGTTGTTTTTTGCCTGAAATTTTTATCTCAACAATATCACCCACTTTCAAATTTCCATTTTGGTTATGTAACGCATTTTGTCCAAAATAAATTTTATTTTGCCATTTTCGTAAACGATTCAACATAGTTAGTGGCTCTTTTGTGACATCTGCTGTTTTGGGATTTATCCCTGGAATGGAACAACGCGAACACGGTTTTGGCAATCGGAAATCAATCTCGCCAATTCTAATTTCACGCCAAGAATCTTCAGCGTAAGACTCACAACCTGAAATCACTAAATTCGGACGAAATCGCGCCATTTCAATAGAATTTTCAAGTTCGGAATTTAGCGCATTCAAGGAATTTTCAGACACAATCAAAAACGGAAAACCATCTGAAAATGCCACACGGTCTGTGTTATTTGCGTATTTTAAATCAACACCACGTTTCGTTTTGGAGGGTAAATAAACAAGCCGACAAGGCATTTCCAAAATCGCACTAAACCACGCATCGGCATCATTTGAAACGTGTTGTGCATCGCAACAATCTTCCCAAACGGTACTTTGAATAATTGCACCACCTTTCAATTCCAACGACAAGGAAAAATCTGAAAAATTCGGTGCTGACAAAATCAATTCTGAATCGGTCAATCGAGTTTGAATCAACACCATTTTAGGCAATCGTCGTTGACTTAAAAATTGCCCATTTTCGTCAACTAACATCCATTGACGGTCGTATTTCAAACCCGTTTCAACAACGTCCCATTCTGAAATACGAATGCCCGCAAGTGATTTTACGGGATAAATAAAAATATCACTTAACGTAAATATATTCATAAAACCATTTCATCAAAGGTCAATTATTTCCCGCAACACAGCTGTTGCATAACTTCCAGCAGGCAAATTAAATTGCAATCGAAATGTGTCATCGCCATTGAATTCCCACGTTAAATTTGAAATGTTGACACGCAAGGCGCGGCGGTCATTTTCTAGCCCAAAGGCAATCAAACCTTTTGTTAATTCGGCATATTTCTCAATGACGTTTTGTTCCAATTCGAACGCCGACGCGCTTAGTCGTGATTCGCCTTTGCCAAATAATACGCCAGTTGGATGCAAAGCGTTTTGGGCTAATCGAGCGTGAATATCGTCATCCATTTCATCGCACGGAAAACAACTGTGCGAACCGTCAATCATAAACACATCTCCGTTCAAACCGTGCGACCAAGTATTTTGCTCAATTCGCGCAGCTAAAATATGATTAAACAAAAATGACCGTGCCGCAGACAAATATAAACTGCGTTGTTCGCGTCCGATTTTCGCGCCTTCAAACATTGCCAACGCTTTCGCCACATTTTGACCGCCGTGACCAAATCGTTGCGTACCATAATAATTCGGCACACCGTGATTTTTTATCGTAGTTAATTGTTCAATCGCTTTCGTTTTATCACCTTGCCATTGGCGAATCGTCAACTCAAAACGGTTATTTGCCAATGCGCCACGTTTCAATTTTCGAGCGTGGCGCGTAATCGACAGAATTTTAAAACCATCCATTTCAAAATTTTGCCAATCTGGTTCGTCACCTTTCGGCAACCACACGCTAAACCATTGCGTCGTAATCGCGTGGCGGTCTTTCATGCCTGCAAAACCAATATCGCGCTGCCGAACATTCGCCAATCGCGCCAATTGTCGCGCCACATATTCGGTATTTTCGCCCGTTTTTTGAATCTGCAAAAAAATGTGTTCGCCACTGCCCGACGGTTCAAATGCCAACGTTTCTTCGACAATAAAATCTTCAGGTGACCTGCGAATTTCGCCTTTTCCAGTAGGTGAGCCATAAGCGTAAGCCCAATTTGGAATGATTAGATTTTCAGACATTACAAACCACTCTTCAAACTGGCTTCAATAAAAATATCTAAATCGCCATCTAAAACGCCTTGCGTGTTTCCAACTTCTACACCCGTCCGCAAATCTTTAATCCGTGATTGATCCAACACATAAGAACGAATTTGACTGCCCCAACCAATATCCGATTTGCTGTCTTCGATGAGCTGCTGACCTTCGTTGCGTTTCCGCATTTCGAGTTCGTACAATTTCGCTTTCAACTGTTTCATCGCGGTATCACGGTTTTTATGTTGCGAACGATCACTTTGACATTGCACCACAATCCCAGAAGGCGCATGGGTTAAACGCACCGCCGATTCGGTTTTATTGATATGCTGACCACCCGCGCCACTCGCACGATAAACGTCGGTACGAATATCCGACGGGTTAATGTCGATTTCAATATCGTCATCAATTTCAGGTGAAACGAAAACCGACGCAAATGAGGTGTGTCGGCGGCTGCCCGAATCAAACGGCGATTTTCTCACCAACCGATGCACGCCCGTTTCAGTTCGCAACCAACCAAACGCATATTCGCCTTCAAAGCGAATTGTCGCGCTTTTAATACCCGCTACGTCGCCCTGAGATTCTTCAATCAATTCGGTTTTGAAGCCTTTTCGTTCGCCCCAACGCAAAAACATTCGCTCTAAAATCGAAGCCCAATCTTGTGCTTCCGTGCCGCCCGAACCGGATTGAATATCCAAAAAGGCATTATTTGCATCCATTTTCCCCGAAAACATGCGGCGAAATTCTAAATCGGCAACGTGTTTGTCAAAACCATCAACATCGTTGGCAACCATATCGACAGTGTCCGAATCGCCTTCTTCTACTGCCATTTCGAGCAATTCTTCCGCATCGTCCAGCCCGCGTGTCAATTCGATTAAACCGTTCACGACGAGTTCCAATTGTCCACGTTCTTTGCCTAATTCTTGGGCGAGTTGGGGTTTTTCCCAGATTTTTGGGTCTTCCAATTCGCGTAAAACTTCGGTTAAACGTTCATGTTTAGTTTCAAAGTCAAAGATACCTCCGAAGCCCATCGATGCGGTTTTTTAAATCGGACAGTTTGTTTTTTATAGGGTTAATTTCTTGCATTGTTTAATCCATTTCCTGCTGCATATCAGATTGTCTAAAATGAATAATAAGCCCTTGTAGAAAATTTCTTAGCACTTGATCGCCACATTTTCGGTGATGCTTATGCGCTTCGTGTCTAAAAAATGAACTAAGTTCAGGTTTCGATAATTCAAAGTCTGCTAATTTTAACGTGTGCAACATATCTTCTTCTTTGAATTCAAAAGCGATTCTTAATTTTCTCAGAATTCCATTGTTATCTAATTCACTGTTTATTTTTTGAGGTGTAGGAGAATCCTCTCTTTTACCTCGATTATATGTAATCAAACCGTCCAAAAATAAAGATAATTGTGAATTAGTAAGCGAAACAAAATCAGGTTCATTATCTTTTTTAAGCAGTTTAAGTAAATCTTCGCGGCTGATTTCGTAATCACTTAATGCAAAAATATCCATCATCGCAGCGTCATTTAAGTTTAAAGCGTAGCGCACACGGCGTAATACATCGTTATTTATCATAATTTATTATTGAAGTTTGAGTACTAAACATGGATAGTCGCACGTTTCTTGATTTATGCAAAATGAAGAATCAATCAATTTTCACTAAACAAGCACCTAAAACCAAAAACACACTTATGGCAATCAGCTCAACAATCAATAAAGTTTCGCTTAACATTTCAAATATCGATCAACATTACTACCAAACTCACGATTTAACTGTGGCACAACATCCTTCTGAAACGGACTTTCGCTTTATGATTCGACTAATCGCATTTATGGCGAATGCTAGCGAGTCGCTTTATTTTACGAAAGGACTCAATGATAATGACGAGCCCGAACTTTGGCAAAAATCACTGACGGATGATATCGAATTGTGGATTGATTTAGGGCAGCCCGATGATAAAAGAATTCGTAAAGCCTGTGGTCGCGCTAAGCAAGTGATTATCTATACTTACCACGAGCGCAAAGCTAAAGTTTGGTGGGAACAACAGAAAGAAAAATTAGCCCGCTGTAGCAACCTCAAGGTTTTTCACATTAATGCCGAAGGTGTGGAAGCAATGATAAAACGTTCGATGCAATTACAATGCAGTATTCAGGATGGTGAAATTTATTTAAGTGATGATAATGTAAATCTTGCTATTACGATGGACAGACTTTATTAAAACGCATTTTTGAAGGAGCTATTATGTCTTCAGCATGGGCTGGTGGCACGGATGCCATTATTGAACGCATGGACAAAATGACAGAATTATTTTTAGAAGAAAATCGCAAGAAAATTTACACGGGCGAATCGGCATTATTTTGCGAAGAATGTGGCGAACCGATTCCTGAAAATCGACGTAAAGCGATTGCTTGCCGATATTGTTTGAGTTGTCAAAGTGCATTAGAAAAATAAACTTTTTATTTTAGGATTTTTATGACTGTTATTCGCCAAAGCGATGTAATTGAAAGTATCGCGCAAGCTTTGCAATTCATTTCTTATTATCACCCGCAAGATTTTATTCAAGCCTTGAACGCCGCATATTTACATGAAGAAAGTCCCGCCGCTAAAGACGCAATGGCGCAGATTTTAATCAATTCACGTTTGTGTGCTGAAGGAAAACGTCCGATTTGCCAAGACACGGGAATCGTCACCGTGTTTGTAAAAATCGGCATGAACGTTCAATGGCAAAGTGATTTGAGTTTAGCGGATATGATTAACGAAGGCGTGCGGCGTGCTTATCAAAACGCCGATAATCCGTTACGTGCTTCGATTTTACGCGACCCTGCTGGTGAACGGATTAACACGCGCGACAACACACCCGCGGTCATTCATACTGAAATTGTTTTGGGTGATAAAGTGGAAATCGACATTGCCGCGAAAGGTGGCGGTTCGGAAGCCAAGGCCAAATTTGTGATGCTCAATCCGTCCGATAATATCGTCGATTGGATTTTAAAAACCGTTCCAACGATGGGCGCAGGTTGGTGTCCACCAGGAATTTTAGGCATTGGTATTGGCGGCACAGCGGAAAAAGCGATGTTGCTCGCCAAACAAGCGTGCATGGGGTCGATTGATATTCAGGAATTACAAGCGCGTGGCGCGTCGAATCGACTAGAAGAATTGCGCTTAGAACTTTATGAAAAAGTTAACGCACTTGGGATTGGCGCACAAGGGCTGGGTGGTTTGACGACAGTTTTGGACGTGAAAATTTTCGATTATCCAACGCACGCCGCAAATTTACCAATTGCGATAATTCCGAATTGTGCAGCAACACGCCACGTTCATTTTGTATTGGACGGAAAGGGTGTGGCAGAATTTATACCGCCCAATTTGGACGATTATCCCGTTGTAACACGAGACGTGAGCGCGGCGCGGCGTGTAAACTTAGACACGCTAAAACCCAAAGATGTCACAAATTGGAATGTCGGCGAAACGCTTTTATTAAGTGGTACGATTTTAACTGGGCGTGATGCCGCACATAAACGCCTTTGTGAAATGTTGGAACGTGGCGAAGCATTGCCAGATGGCGTAGATTTTGCTGGTAAGTTCATTTATTACGTTGGTCCTGTTGATGCAGTACGAGATGAAATAGTCGGCAGCGCCGGTCCTACGACAGCAACACGCATGGATAAATTCACTACGCCGTTACTGGAAAAAACAGGCTTGCTTGGCATGATTGGTAAATCGGAACGCGGCGAAATCGCCATTTCTATGATAAAAAAACACAAAGCCATTTATTTAATTGCCGTCGGTGGCGCGGCATACTTGGTTTCCAAAGCCATCAAAAAATCTCGTATTATCGCATTTGAAGATTTAGGTATGGAAGCGATTCATGAATTTATTGTTGAAGATATGCCAGTTACCGTTGCAGTTGATTCACAAGGTGTTTCAATTCATCAAATCGCGCCAAAAGAATGGCAAGCAAGAATTGGTAAAATTCCTATTGAGATAATCAGAAAATGAAAAAATATCGTGTATTTTTAGTTGTTTTTTTGATCGTAGCGATGTCAATGTTGACGGGCTGGCGTTCGCATCATAGAAAACATCCTACGGTTGAATCCACTACCGAAATCGCTGAACCAAAAACATTAGATTTATCGTTGCCGATGAGAACCGAAAACAACACTACAATTCCGATTACACCAGAAAAATCGGTTATATCTATTGAAAAACCTAAAAAAATACAACGTGAACTTGAACTCGACACCCAATCAATCATGTCAATCGAACCCGAAGCGGGAAAAATAAAAACGTTTGACGGCGCGGGCATCACCATCAATTTAAAACGTTAAATTTACACAGATTAGGAATTATGGATTTATTATTCGCAGTAAAAGTATTGATTTTAGGCATCGTCGAAGGCTTGACAGAATTTTTGCCTATTTCCAGCACGGGGCATTTAATTTTAGTGGGCGATTTGCTGAATTTTAACGACGACAAAGGCAAATTATTTGAATTAGTTATTCAAGTTGGCGCAATTTTGGCGGTATGTTGGGAATATCGTCGAAAAATTGGCAGCACGTTCAGCGGATTATTACGCAAAGAAAAAGCCGCACAAAACTTCACGCTCAATTTGGCGATTGCCTTTTTACCAGCGGCGATTTTAGGATTTTTATTTAGTAAATACATTAAAGCCGTTTTATTCAAGCCTGTTCCTGTGGCATTGGCGTTTATTGTTGGTGCGTTCATTATTATTTGGGCAGAAAAACGCGAACACACAGTGCGAATTAACGCCGTCGATGAACTGTCAAAATGGGACGCACTTAAATTAGGGCTTGCTCAAGCATTCGCCTTAATTCCAGGCACATCACGTTCAGGTGCAACAATTATCGGTGGTTTGTTATTTGGTTTATCGCGTCAAGCCGCGACGGAATTTTCATTCTTTTTAGCGATTCCTACTTTAGTTGCAGCGAGTTTGTACGATTTATATAAACACCGCGAATTGCTTGATTTAGCTGCGGATGCGCCTATTTTTGTTTTAGGAATAATTGCGGCTTTTTTCAGTGCTTTATGGACGATTAAAGGCTTGTTGCGTTATATCAGTCAGCACGATTTTTTAGTTTTTGCCTGGTATCGATTAGTTTTTGGTGTGATTGTTTTAATCACAGCTTATAGCGGCATAGTGCAGTGGTCCGTAAATTAACCGATAAAAAGTGGGTGTAATTGTTGGATTTGTTGAAAAATTCGTAAATGTGTTTAGAATTACCACCAACACATCGTGATATGATGTGCTATTTTTCCCTTTCAACCAAAAATAATAACAATTTGAGGATAGTCGTTAATGAATACATTGAAAAAAATCGCTTTAGCAGTAATGGTTGCAGCTTCTTTAGGTGCAGTTTCGACAACAGCTTTCGCTGAAAGCGATGCAGGTCGTATCGTATTCTCACCAACACAAGCTATTGAAATAACAGGAAATAAAGTTCAAGTAGCAATCGATGCTTTAATACTTGGTAGCGACGCTGAAGCAGTTGCAAAATTGATTAAAGACGCTTCTGATTCTATTAAAGAAATTAACGCGAGTGATTCAGTTTTCCGTGCAAGTACAAAAGCTAACAACATGATTAAAGCAGCTCGTAACCATGTAAAAGACGGTGCAAATCAACAAGCTGAACAAGAATTACGCAATGCACACAAAGCGGTTCTTGATTTAAAATCAATTCTTTAAGCTAGCGTTTTTTGAAACTTAAAAGCCCTGAAACTTTATAATAGTTGCAGGGCTTTTTTATTATATTATTGAATCAATTCATTAATGCAGCATGAACAACCGCTTTTTGTTGTTCTAAATGCACTCGAAAATTTCCCACTGCTGGTGCTGCAGATGCTTCACGCCCTACATAAACGACTGAAATAGCATCAGATAAATTTTCAACAAAATGATGATTCGAGTTATACCATGCACCTTGATTTTTCGGTTCTTCCTGACACCAAATGAATTCCTTTAAATTTGGATAACGTGCCACTTCGGCTTTGAATAATGCGTCGGGGAATGGATACAGTTGCTCCATTCTTGCAATCGCAATATGTTCTAAATTGGCTTCACGTCGCGCCTCTAACAAATCGTAATAGACTTTCCCAGCACAAAAAACTAAGCGTGTAATTTTTCCATCATCAAGTTCATGCTCGCCCAAAATCGGATGAAATTTCCCATCCGTCAAATCATCCAATGAAGAAACCGCTAATTTATGACGTAATAAACTTTTCGGACTCATTACAATTAAAGGCTTACGATAAGTACGCACCATTTGTCGCCGCAATAAATGAAAAATCTGAGAAGGTGTTGTTGGGTTACACACTTGAATATTTTGTTCAGCACAAAGCTGTAAATAACGCTCCAAACGTGCAGACGAATGTTCGGGACCTTGACCCTCAAAACCATGTGGCAATAACATTACCAGCCCGCACATTCTGCCCCATTTTGTTTCACCTGAACTGATAAATTGATCAATCAAAACTTGTGCACCGTTCGCAAAATCACCGAATTGCGCTTCCCAAATCACTAGTGTATTCGGAAGCGTGGTGCTATATCCGTATTCAAAACCTAAAACGCCAGCTTCAGATAATAATGAATCATAAACCTGGGCGTTACCTTGTTCTTTGTGTAGATATTTAAGCGGGGTATAACTACGATTTTCCAGTTGATTATGCAAAACTGCGTGTCTATGTACAAATGTTCCACGTCCGACATCTTGTCCTGTTAAACGTATATTAAACTTGTCCAATAATAACGTTGCATACGCCATGTTTTCAGCGAATCCCCAATCTAAAGGTGTATTTCCTGCCATCATTTCTTGGCGTGTTTCCATAACTTTTGCCACACGCGGATGTAATTCAAAATTTGCTGGTAACTGCAACAATCGCTTTGAACAATAACGTAAAGTTTCAAGTTTTACACCCGTGTTACAAGGCGTTGTCCAAGGCATATCCAAATATGGCAACCATTGTGCGCTGTAGGAATACTTTAAATGAGAAATGGGGCGTGACACAATTTCACCGACTTCTAAGCGGCGATGATAATCGGTGATGTGCGCTTGAATATCTGCCGCATTAACGACATTGCTGTTTATCAAATGCTGCGCGTAAAGTTCACGGGTCGTTTTTCGTGAACGGATTTTTTTATACATTAACGGCTGCGTCATTGCAGGTTCATCCGCTTCGTTGTGACCTAATCGACGATAACAAAGCAAATCAATTACAACATCACGATTAAATCGAACCCGAAAATCTAACGCTAATTGCGTCACAAACAAAACAGCTTCTGGATCGTCACCATTGACATGAAAAACGGGGGCTTGAATCATCGTTGCAACATCTGTTGAATAAAGTGTCGAACGTGTATCTTGTGGATTACTGGTTGTGAATCCAATTTGGTTGTTAATAACAATATGCACCGTACCACCCGTATAAAATGCGCGGGTTTGTGACATATTGAGCGTTTCCATGATGATGCCTTGCCCTGAAAATGCGGCGTCACCATGAATCAAAATAGGAATCACACGATTAATTCCATTTTTTCCCGCACGGTCTTGACGAGCTCGCACGGAGCCTTCAACAACAGGATTAATTATTTCTAAATGTGAGGGGTTAAACGCTAGCGTAATATGTACACTGCCACCAACTGTTTCGACATCGGACGAAAATCCCATGTGATATTTCACATCTCCACTACTCATACCTGTTGAAAGTGTCGCAGTGCCTGCAAATTCATTAAATAAAACACTTGGATTTTTACCAAAAATATTCACCAATACATTTAAACGTCCACGATGCGCCATGCCGATTACAATTTCTTTTGCACCATTTTTTCCTAGTCCTTGAATTAAAGCATCTAAAATCAGAATTAATGATTCACTGCCTTCAAGTGAAAAGCGTTTTTGCCCGACGAATTTGGCGTGTAAATGTGTTTCGATACCTTCGGCGGCAATAAGTTGCTTTAATATGTCAAATTTTTTATCAACAGATAACGCTTGTGATTTTAACGCGGCTTCTGTTCCTTCTAATCGATTGATAATCCAGCGACGCGTTGGCGTATCAACAATGTGCATGAATTCTGCGCCAATACTGCCGCAATAAATCTGCTCTAAATTTGCAATAATATCGCGTAACAGCAATTGTTGACCGCCTTGCAAGGTTCCCGTATCAAACACAGTATCCATGTCTAATGCCGATAAACCATAATAAGCAGGGTCTAAATCAGGTGGCATAAAAGCGTTTTTCCCAAGTGGATTATTGCGGGCGATTTGATGACCACGCACACGATAATGATTGATTAAACGTGCTACTGCTGCCTGTTTTTTAACGCTTTCTGCGGTGAAACCTTGCAGTTTTTTGAGGCGATTTTGGGATTTTTCGGCGAGTTCGGTAAATCGTTCGACAATCGGACCGTGTGCAATTTCGTAGGCGCCATCTGTTTGTAATTCGCTAAATTTTGCTTGCCAACTAGGTTCAATCGAACCTGGGTTATCTAAAAATTGCTCGTAAAGATCTTCAATAAAACCTGCATTACTGCCGTAAAAACTTGACGAATTCTGAAAAAATATCCTTAAATCGCTCATAAAGTAATCTGCTTGAAGTTGTGAAAGTATTTTTTATAACATAAAAAAAGGCGGTGCAATAAACATCCGCCTTTTTGCCTAAAATAAACCTAAACGCTGGAATTTAATCCTTCGTCCAATCCTGCAAAATCTCAATCATACTTTTTGCTTGATCGATGCTAGAAATGTTGAATTTCGATTTTTGCTGATAATTGCCATCGCGTTTTTGATAACGCCGAATCGTGAATTTATCGGCGCTGTATTCACCTTTTGCTGCGCTCCATTCTTGATAACGATACATTACCGTTGCCCACGCACCTTTTGTTAAGACTTTTTTGTCGAGTTCTTTAACAGTGATTACACCGTTGTCTTCATAAGTAATCGTTAAATCATCTACGGTTGAAGTGTCTGCCATTTTTTGCTCCGATTAAGCGAAAGGATGTTCTAAAACAATTGTGTCATCACGTTCTGCACCTGTTGAAATAATGGTAATTTTCACACCCACTAATTCTTCTAAGCGACGAATATATTTTTTAGCATTTTCAGGTAAATCGTCGTAGTTTGTGACGCCTTCTGATTTTTCTGACCAGCCTGCCATTTCTTCAAAAATTGGCACACATTTTTCGTAAGAATCTGCCCCAAGTGGGGCGACTTCGATAATTTTGCCGTCAATGTTGTAAGCGGTGCAAATGCCGATTTTTTCTAAACCATCAAGCACGTCTAATTTTGTTAAGCAAATACCACTTAAACTGTTAAGTTGTGCCGATTTACGCATTGCCACAGCATCAAACCAACCAGTACGGCGTTTTCTACCCGTTGTCGCACCAAATTCGTGACCTTTTACGCCTAAATGCTCACCGTTTACATCGAATAATTCTGATGGAAAAGGACCATTTCCGACACGGGTTGAATAGGCTTTAGTGATCCCTAAAACATAGTCGAAATTTAACAAACCAATGCCACTACCTGTTGCGGCACCACCTGCGGTTGTGCTTGACGATGTAACATAAGGGAAGGTGCCGTGATCAATATCAAGTAAAGCGCCCTGTGCGCCTTCAAACAATAAATTTTCACCACGTTTTTGAGCGTCATAAAGCAATTCGCTAACATCGGTCATCATTGGTTTGACTTGTTCGCCCAAACGTAACGTTTCTTTTAAAACGTCGTCGAAATTTACTGCTTCGGCTTTGTAATAATTGACCAACATGAAGTTGTGATATTCGACCAATTCTTTGAGTTTTTCAGCGAAGGTTTCAGCGTTCAATAAATCACCAGCACGCAAACCACGTCGCCCGACTTTATCTTCATACGCGGGACCAATACCGCGCCCTGTTGTGCCAATCGCTTTACCACCCCTTGCAGTTTCACGAGCTTGGTCAATCGCTATGTGAATTGGTAAAATTAACGCGCATGCTTCACTGATTAACAAACGATTGCGAACGTTTAAGCCTGCTTTTTCTAACACTTCAATTTCATGAAATAACGCTTCAAGTGATAAAACCACACCGTTACCAATTAGACATTTCACGTTTTCGCGCAAAATTCCTGACGGAATTAAATGCAAAACAGTTTTTTCGCCATTGATAACGAGAGTATGACCTGCATTGTGTCCACCTTGAAAGCGCACCACTGCTGACGATTGCTCAGTCAATAAATCGAACAATTTACCTTTGCCTTCGTCACCCCATTGTGTGCCGATAACAACTACATTTTTTGCCATAATGATTCCAAGTTTTGTTAAGTTTTTTGTTTATTTGTTAATGTGTTGAAATATCCAAAGGGACAGACTTCAAATAAATCGTATCAGGGCATAAATCAATTTCGTTTGCCCAAGTAACCGTTCCATGCTCAACTCGAACATTGTAAAAATCAGGCGTATCACGCAAATGTTGAAAAACAGGTAAATCTAAATACGGTACAACATCAAAAACACGCTGTTCTTCATTTTTAAAAATAACCAATAATCTATGAAAATCGATAACTTCAACGGCGGCAACACGAGGATTCATAAATTTTTCCTAGCGCAAATGGTCAATTTTAAAAATTGGCTCACCACAAAAAACCTCGATAAATAAGACTTCTAAAGTGCGTGGCATGATTAATTTAAGTTCTATAACGTCGCAATACATAACGTTTCCACAACCCAAACACCTTCCGAATTTTTCGCCAAAACTGCCGTGCAATTCAATTCAGTCGCGCCACCAATTTGATTCGGTAATTGCTGAACGACTGCCCGATTTTGAGCGCGTAAATCACGAATTGTTTCACACAAATTCAAATCTTCAGCATACGGTGCAAAAATTAATTCACGTTCTGGTTGCTCAATGCCATTTTGTTTATTGATTGCTGATAAAACTTTTAAATCCGCACTAAAACCGGTCGCAGGGCGTTCACGCCCAAAAATTGCACCTATATTGTCATAACGTCCACCGCGTGCGATTTCTTTGCCGATTGAAGGCACAAATGCCGCAAACACAACGCCTGTGTGATAGTGATAACCACGCAATTCGGCTAAATCAAAACTAATTGAAAGCGACGGAAAATAACGTGCTAAAGCAGTCGAAATTGCATCTAAATCGTCTAACGCTTTTTGAACTTTTTTAAATTTTAATAACACGTTTGCTTTTGCTAAAACCGTTTTGTCACCGTTTAATCCGGGTAATTTCAACAACGCTGTTTTTAAATCATCAGCTAAATTGTAACTTTCAAGTAATTCTTTTAATTCAGGACGTGCTTTGCGCTGAAGAACATCAAACAATTCACTTTCTTGAGTTTGTGTCAGATTTGCTTCTTCTGCCAATGCGCGATAAATTCCAACGTGACCTAAATCTAAATGCACATTCAAAACCCCTGAAACAGCAAGCATTTCAAGCATCAAACGAATCACTTCTAAATCGCTTTCTTTGCCAGCGTGACCATAAAGTTCTGCGCCAATTTGCATCGGAGAACGTGATTTTTCTAGCGTGTCGCCGCGTGTCTGTAAAATTGTTCCGACATAACACAAGCGTGTCGGATGGTCGTTTTTCAAATTATGTGCATCGATTCTTGCCACTTGTGGCGTCATATCAGCTCGGACACCGAGCATTTTTCCGCTAATTTGATCGGTTAACTTAAAGGTTTGTAAATCAAGTTCATGCCCAGAACCCGTCAACAACGAATCTAAAAAGTCGATAAATGGTGGCACAACCAACTGATAACCCCAATTGGCAAAGGTTTCGAGTAATTTCTCACGCAAAATTTCTAAACGTTGCGCTTCGTCAGGTAGTAATTCATCTATGCCTTCTGGCAAGAGCCATGCATCTGTTTGCATTCTTTATATCCAAAAAATTATGTGTTTGATATGCCGTACATTTTCTCAAGTCTTTTTTCAAATGCAAGTCATATATAAAACTCTATTAATTCTACATCGTTGAATTTGTGGCTTACATCGTCTTATTTTCGTTTGTAATTTCCCAACAATAATGAATTTTCATATCACGTAAAAAATCTTCAGGAATGGTTTGCGCTGTAATATCTGTGATGCTCAAACCTTCAAAAATACTCGCATCAAATTTAAACTTCCTAAAGTTGGTTGAAAAATATAATACACCGTCTTTTGTAAGCAATTTTGCTGAATTTTTAATAAGTTGAATGTAATCTCGCTGAACATCAAAAACATCATCCATTTTTTTAGAATTTGAAAACGTTGGTGGATCCAAGAAAATTAAATCGTATTGTCGAGCAGCATTTTTTGCTTCTTTTTCTAACCATTCAACACAATCGGCTTGAATAAATTCGTGTCGCCCCGTGGTCGAATTTAATGCTAAATTATCTTTTGCCCACTGCAAATACGTATTAGACATATCAACAGTTGTCGTAATTGCCGCACCACCAACTGCCGCATGAATTGTTGCGCTGCCTGTGTAAGAAAATAAATTTAAAAAACGTTTTCCTTTAGCTTCCTTTTGAATTCGCAAACGAATCGAACGGTGATCTAAAAATAAACCTGTATCTAAATAATTTTCAAAATTCACCAATAACTTGCAATCACCTTCGATAATTGTATGAAAAACTTCAGACTCAGCCTGTTTTTCATATTGATCTGTATTACGTTGTTTCCGACGAATTTTTAACAAAACTTGTGCTTTCGGTACGTTTAAAACACGAGGGATTTCCGCAAGTAAACCCGATAAACGTGAATCCGCCTTGTCTTGATCTACGCTTTTGGGTGATTGGTATTCTTGAACATTTACCCACGTTTTATCATCGCAATGATAAACATCAACAGCCGCAGCATATTCTGGTAAATCTGCATCATAAACACGATATGCAAAGACGTTATTTTGTTTTGCCCATTTTGATAATTTTTTCAGATTTTTTTGCAGCCGATTAGCAAACATCGGCGCGTCGAATTTTTCGGAATTGTCATCAATAATTTCGGCTTGAGCGACTTCAATAATTTTCTCAATGCGCTGCTCAATTGCCTCTTCAATGGGTTGCTCGATACGTTGTTCAAAAAGTCTTTCTTTAGGAATGAAAAACGATTTTTCTTCAATCGATAATCGTAGCAATCGACATTCTAACGCGCCGTTAAATAGTGTAATTGGTTTTTGCGAACGAATTCCTAAGCGAAAACCTAGCTCTGGATTACTGATAATGAACGCGGCTTGCCAACCCACAAAGTGACTTCTTAATGTTTGTCCAAATTGCTCGTACAAAATCGCTGTTTCAGCTTCGTCACCCAACCGTTCGCCATAAGGTGGATTACAAATAACCAGACCTTTTTCCCAGCTTTCAGGTGGTTTTGCGTCTAAAATATCGCGTCGTTCGATATGAATTTTGCTTTGAAAACCCGCATTTGCAACATGGGCTAATGCTGTATTAACCGTGTTTTTATTTTTATCAAAACCAACGATCATCGGCAATTTCTTCATGCCAACAATTTTGCGCCATTCGGCATCACGTCGCAAATTTTGCCAGCATTCCACATCATGTTTTTTCCAGCCTAGAAAACCAAAATAATCACGCCCCAAAGCAGGCGCAACATCTGCCGCAATCATCGCACCTTCTAACAACAGCGTTCCCGAACCACACATGGGGTCTAAAAGTGATTTTCCCTCTGCTGCTAATTTCGCCCAACCACAACGTAACAACATTGCCGCTGCTAAATTTTCTTTCATTGGTGCTTCAATGCTGACATCCCGATAGCCACGTTTATGCAAACTTTCACCAGACAAATCCAAACTTAAATCCGCTTTATCACCATTCAAATGAATGTTAATTCGAAGATTCGGACGTTCGGTGCTAATGCTCGGACGCACACCGAATTTGTCACGCATTTGATCTACGATTGCATCCTTGACTTTCAATGCACCAAAATGACTATTTGTGATAACTGTTGAATTTTTTGAGCTAAACGACACAGCAAAACTATCTTCTGCATTGAAATGCTCAAACCAATTAATTTCTTGAATGGCACGATATAAATCATCTTGGCTTCGAACTTCAAACGAACTTAAAACGAGCAAAACGCGATTTGCTACCCGTGACCATAAGCACACACGATATGCCATTTCTAAATCACCTGAAAAGGCAACACCAGCAGTGGTAGCTTTAAATTCTGTGATACCTAAAGAACGTAATTCATCGGTTAAAATGCCTTCGAGTGCTTTTGGAGTTGTGGCGAAAAATTGAAATGTCATTTGTTGTTTACTTCCGAAAACGTTAAATTGTTTGGGCATAAAAAAAGAGCGTTACACTTTCGCGTAACGCTCTTTAGATTTTGGTGCCTTGGGCCGGAGTCGAACCGGCACGTCCTCACGAACGAGGGATTTTAAGTCCCTTGCGTCTACCAATTTCGCCACCAAGGCAAGTAACTTGATAAGCCACACATTATATATAAAAATTAAAAATAAACTAGATTTTTATGCAATTTTTATCTTTTTCTATTCAATTCGAATTTGTTCCAAGACTTAAATTTAAAATTAAATCTTTTGATTTATTTGTTTTTTAAGTAAATTGCAATGTTTATCCATGACAGAATTCATCCAACTTAAATGACAACAGATCAAAACCAACTCCCCACAAAAGTCACTCAAGTAGAAATTACTGAAGAAAATCACGATCAACGATTAGATAATTTTTTAATTACACGCTTAAAAGGCGTGCCAAAAAGTCACATTTACCGCATCGTTCGTAAAGGCGAAGTGCGTGTAAACAAAGGGCGTGTTGATGTAAATTATCGATTAGCCACCGGCGATATTGTGCGAATTCCACCCGTGCGAATTGCAGAACGTAGCGAAGAAGTTTTCGTCCCAACAAACTTAAAAGAAGCCTTGCAACACAGTATTTTATACGAAGATGATGGTTTTTTGGTTGTGAATAAACCCGCTGGTTTCGCGGTTCACGGCGGAACAGGCGTGAGTTCTGGTATTATTGAAGGCATACGTTTATTGCGTCCTGAAGCGCATTTTTTAGAATTGGTTCATCGCTTAGACAAAGACACCTCGGGCTGCTTAATCATTGCGAAAAAACGCAGCGCATTACGGGCTTTCCACGCTATTTTTAGAGAAAACAAAATTCACAAAACTTACACTGCACTGCTTGCGGGTCAATGGAAAAAGAAAAAATTGATCGTCAACGCGCCACTTTTGAAAAATGTCGCTAAAGGTGGTGAGCGCATGGTGACAATTAACGCGGCGGGGAAGGAAGCCGAAACCGTTTTTACTCGTTTAACGATGTTTGAAAATTCAACGCTCGTTGAAGCAGCACCAAAAACAGGTCGCACGCATCAAATTCGTGTTCATGCTGTGCATTTAGGGCATCCAATTATTGGCGACGAACGTTATGGACGCGACGATATAAATTTAACGTTTAAACAAAAAGGCTATAAACGCATGTTTTTACACGCAACAACATTGACGTTTTCACATTATGTAACGGGCGAATCCATGAAAATCACCGCACCTTTGCCGCCACAACTTGAGCAGTTATTGAACAATGAAAAGCCTCTTATTTGAGTCTGAACCGAAATGGATTTTTTCGTCGCATTCTATTCGTCAAAATCTACCATCTGATTTGAACTCGTGGCTGAATGAATCCGAATCACTCACTCAACGACTCCGAAACCAATTTGAAAACATCCGTGTGCAAGTGCTATTTGAAAAGCAGGAAACCCCATTTTTAACTGAGTGGCGAACATTAAATTTACCTGAGAAACGTTATTGCTTGGTGCGCGAAGTGGTTTTACTTTCGAATCAAATGCCATTAATTTTGGCTCGAACCGTGATACCAGGGAAAACATTGAAAATTACACAAGGCAATTTAGCACGTTTAGGTTCGCGTCCATTGGGTGAGATTTTATTTTCCACACCGAGTTTAGAACGTGAATCGTGCGGTATCGTGAAGATTGAACCGATGTTGTGGGCAACAGATTTTGACATCATTGCCCCATTATGGGGGCGACGCACACAATACAGCATTTGCAAACAACCCATGTTAGTCAGTGAGTTTTTTTTACCGAGCTTATTTTTATGATTACGATTATTCAACGTGTCACAGAAGCGAGTGTTACCGTCAATGGGAATGTCATTGGGCAAATCAAACAGGGGATTTTAGCCTTAGTTGCAGTCGAAAAAATGGATACGATTCCAATTGCCGAACGGTTGTTAGAGCGAATTTTGAATTACCGAATTTTTGCTGATACGAATGACAAAATGAATTTAAGTTTACGCGATATTAAAGGTGGATTGTTGCTCGTGCCACAATTTACGTTGGCTGCGAATACCGATAAAGGGAATCGCCCGAGTTTTGCGTCAGCTGCGCCCCCAGAATTTGGACGTAAAATGTTTTCATACTTACAAAAATATACGATTCAGAATTTTGAAAGTGTTCAATTTGGCCAATTTGGCGCAGATATGAAAGTTACGTTAATTAACGATGGACCAGTCACATTTACACTGAAAGTCTAATCATCGTCATCGGAATAAGGTTTCGGCGTTACACCGTCAGGGATTTTATGGCTATTCCCAGACCGTAACAAAGTCAATAAGCCACCAATAATAAACAACATAATCACAATAAAAATGAAAATTCCCATGTGGTTTATACCCATCAAACAATTTCTGAAATCGGAAACAATAATTTAAACGTGGTGCCGTGATTAAATTCAATTTGGTTAGAATCAACCAAAAGATGTCCACTCGATTGATGAACAATACCGCTCACCGCTGACAAACCTAATCCAGTACCTTCGCCTTGTGGTTTTGTGGTGAAAAATGGATCGAAAAGACGACTAATAATTTTCAGATCAATGCCCGTACCATTATCCGCCACGCATAATTCAATAAAATCGCCTTCAATCATCGACGCACACGCTACACAATAGGTATTGCTATTCGTGGTTTTTTTCAACGAAATAGTAATTACGCCAAGATGTTCTTTCATCGCATCTCGGGCATTGACCGCTAAATTCGTTACGATTTGATGTAAATCTATCGCGTCAATTTGAATCATTTCGTCACAGTCGAACACGGTTTCAAGTCTAATTCGACTGGTTAATGCAGGTCGCAACATATCCAAAACTTCTTGAATAACCCATTGTGTCGGTTGGATATTAGTTACTTCAACATCGTCATTTTGGCGACAATACGTCAGCATTTTGTTAATGAGTTCTACTGCACGTTTACCCGCTAAATCGATTTGTTTGGTGTTATTTTCAAGTTCAATTTTTAAACTTTCATCCGACATATCATCATGAACATACTGATTCATCTCGTTGTAACCAAGCATACACGTTAAAATATTATTAAAATCGTGAGCAATACTAGACGTTAATCGCCCGATACTTTCTAATTTTTGCATGTGATTAACTTGGTGATTCAAAAGAATATTTTGTTCAAGTGCCAATGCAAGTTCAGTCACACGCTTTTCTTTTTCTGAATTTTGAAATGCTAACTCTGTATTTGCAATCGCGAGTTCCTCAGCACGCTTTTCTTTTTCTGAATTTTGAAATGCCAATTCTATATTGGTGACCAATTGCGTATCGACAAGTTGATTGGTGACGAATTGCATATCGACAAGTTGCTGTATTTTATAGTGTCGAATGGCAGACATCAGCACAGTAACTATGACAATCGTAGTCAATAAACCCCCAACTCCTAATATCAACCAGATATTACTTGAATGATGTTGTAAAAAATAATCAGAGGTTGGTTTCACTTCAAATTCCCACACACGCCCGCCAACATTAAATGTGGCACGACTTACCAATATTCGCGAATCCTCTCTTAGTGGTTTTGAGTTTAAATTAGTGTTGCCATTGGAAGACAAAACTTGCTGATTATCGACTGCATCGATGTCAAGCAACCGATAAGATAAACCGGATAAATCTTAATCTTTGAAAGCAGTTTGCAACACTTCAACACCGCGAAATTTAGCAAAGGTGTAACCTAAAATAGCCGCGCGTCTTTGTTCGATTGTATCGTGTGGCACATCATGTTTATAAACGGGGAGAAAAGCAATAACGCCATTGTATTTTCCCTTTTCTTGAAGTAAAACTATTTTTTTGTGATAGATAGTTCGCCAGTATCTCTGGCTCTATCAATCGCATCACGGTGTGACTCAGTCGAATAAACGTCGAAATTAAGGCTACCTGTTAAGTTTTTTGGTTCAATATAACGAATCGGGATATATTCCGCACGATTTTCAGCCTGCACCAATTTTTTATCCAAATTGAATTCTGTAATGTGAAAATCTAAAGCACCTTGATGTTTTAAACTATTTTCAAACGCTTCGCGTTCGTTCGCTTTGATAATGGCTGCAAATCCCAAGTTCATCATACTTGGATGATTTTTTAACGATGGTGAAACAAACAAATTAAATTCATGACCAGTAATAGATTCTGACGCATTGTAAAAGCTATTCAACGACTTTAGCGCGTTCAAATCTTCATTAATAGATGTTTTTATTATGGTTTCTAATATTTTTGCACGTTCGTTAAATTCCATTTCTATGCGGATATTGCTGGTTTTTATTTCATAAATAACTCCCGTAATCATCAGCAACAAGATCGTAAAAATCGGTAATATTATCCCCAGGCGCTGCCCTTGCCAAATGGGGTTTTCTGTCGATAAGCAAACTAAAGTCAATGGCGTAAAAATTATAATACCCAAAGCATCGCCACCCCACCAAGACAGCCAATTTAGGATAGATATTTCGACTGGCATTGAACCTATCGTGACAAGGAACCAAACTGACAGCGTCGAATTTACCAATGCGCTTATGAAACCGCCAATAAGAAAAAACAACATAATATTTCTGTTGTTAGATAAGATATTGGGTTTCCCTGCAAATGATTGAACCAAATAACCACCAATCAAGGCTTGCAGCGTTGCGCCGCCTGAAATTGCAAATGTAATCAGCATTGAATTTAAATCGGTTCTTGCACTATCCGATGCAATAGTGTTCAGTAAAAATGCCCCAATAAAAATCCCCCAGCCTGCCCGATTTCCATAAAGTAGAACGCTTGCCAACGCAATTCCCGCCGAAGGGAAAATAACAGTTGCATAAATTAGGTGGAATAACAAGTACATCCCCTATTTTTCCAGTAATTAAATAAGCGACTGCGATACCCATTATTTGGATAAAGTACATTAAAAATGGATACTTAGGATACAGTCAAAAATAACATCCCGAATTAGCAATGATTTAAAACGACACGATAATTCCATTTTGCAAGATGAGCATCAAAAGCAATGTCCGAGTTTTTAATGAAATCAATAGTACATTTCTTTCC
>BJHG01000016.1 GCA_014191975.1 Methylococcaceae bacterium
GAATACATTGAAGTTTTTTACAACCGTAAACGCCGTCATTCCGCTAGCGGTATGATGTCGCCCGCTAACTTCGAAACCTTTCGAAAAGTGGCTTAACTTTTTTGTCCTGATTACTGTTGCTAGATCACTATTGTCCGGATTTCAGGGTCCACTATACCACGCCACATTTTGGGAATTAAAAAAGACCACGGTGCGTATTTTGAAACCGTGATTGAACAATGCGGATTAACAACTCAAAACACCGTTATCGTATTGGCAATTACCAGCAGTTATGTGAAATATAACGATGCGTTAATTCGGGGTTTCAGTAATTACCGTCAACGCGGCTATCAAATTGCGTTGCGTTTTGACCATTTAATTTCAGACAAACACGCTGCTGAACTCATTTTTAAATTAACACCTGATTTCGTGAGTTTATCTGCACGGCAAATTGAAATCGCAAATGGCTCGAATGCGTTGACAAAATTGCATTTGCTAAAACGAATTATTTCAACAACTTCAAGTAAAGGGATTTTGCGACAAATTGACCGTAAAAAATCGGAAATTTTAGCGCGGCAAAGTGGTTTTGATTTTGTTGAAGGCAGTTATTACGAAAGAACGTTAAACTAATCGACGATTTCAAAATCTAATTTTTAGATACTACACTTTTTTATCTAATCAATAAGGCGTTTAATAACGGTACACTTCATACATTAAGAGAGAAAAACAATGAAACGCATTACATTTTTACTTTTGACCGCTGCCATTTCAACGTCGGTTTTTGCAGCATCAGAAACCTACACCATCGACAATACGCACACTTATCCGCGTTTTTCTTATAGCCATCTTGGTTATTCAACGCAGTTAAGTCGTTTTGACAAAACCGCTGGTAAAATTATCATCGATCGTGAAGCGAAAACAGGTTCGGTGAACGTTACGATTGATACAAAATCTGTAAATACAGGCTCGCCTTTGTTCAATGAACACATTAAAGGAGCCGACTTTTTAGATACTGCAAAGTATCCGACCGCTACTTTTACATCTAATAAGTTGAATTTTGATGGCGATAACGTTTCATCTGTAGACGGAACGCTAACGCTCAAAGGAATTAGCAAACCTGTCACGCTGACAGTAACTTCTTTTCAATGTATGTTTCATCCGATGTTATTGAAAGGTGCTTGTGGCGCAGATGTGACTACAATTGTTAAACGCACTGATTTCAACATGGGTAAGTACGCGCCACTTGTGGGTGATGATGTCACGTTGACTATTGCAGTTGAAGCCGTCAAAGAATAATTTTTAACACGAAAAAAAACAGTAACTGCAATGTTAGTTACCGTTCATTTTGTCATCTAATTTTTCGATACCACTATCGAATATCATCGTTTTATTTCCTTGCAAAATATCTTTACCATTCCAACCAACGCAACAAATACAAGGCATTAAAATCATGAGCCAAAGTCGCATCATGCCAGGGTTTCGCCCAACAGTTAGTTTCACGGTGTTTTATTTAAGTTTGGTGGTATTGATTCCGCTCAGTACGTTGGTTTTCAAAAGTTTTGAATTAAATTTCGACTATTACCTGAATATCATTACACATAAACGTGTGGTTGCAGCCTTTCGAGTGAGTTTTTCGACCGCGTTAGGCGCGGCAATAATTGCGAGTTTTTTCGGTTTTATCGTGGCGTGGGTTTTGACGCGCTATTCTTTTGCGGGCAAACGTTTTTTTCACGCGATTATTGATTTGCCATTTGCGCTACCGACCGCCGTTGCAGGGATTGTGCTGGCAACTATTTTTCAACCGAGCGGATTTTTGGGTAAATTTCTCAAAGAGAATTTCGATTTGCAAATCGGTTTCAAACCCGCTGGCATTGTGGTTGCGCTGATTTTTATCAGCATTCCGTTTGTGGTGCGAACCGTTGAACCCGTGTTGCAAGAATTTGATTCGCGCATGGAAGAAGCGGCTTCGAGTTTAGGCGCGACCCGCTGGCAAGTTTTCGCAAAAATCATTTTCCCCAACATTTTCCCCGCGTTGCTGACAGGTTTTGCGTTGTCATTTGCACGCGGTGTGGGCGAATACGGTTCAGTGATTTTTATCGCAGGCAATTTGCCTTACATTTCCGAAATTGTGCCGCTGCTGATTATCACGAAATTGGAACAATACGATATGCCTGGTGCGACCGCGATTGCGTTAACGATGCTAGTCATTTCATTTTTGCTGTTATTGCTGATTAACCTACTGCAACATTGGGTTCGCAAACGTTCAGGGTAACTTTAGGAATTATTTATGAGTACGGTTATTTCAAGAAATGTGCATCAATCAACGCTAGATGATGCAAATTGGGTACGCTGGAGTTTAATTGCGGTGGCGTTAGGATTTGTGATCTTATTTTTGTGTGTGCCGTTGGTTTTGGTGATTATTCAAGCGTTTTCAAAAGGGTTTGGCGCGTATTTTTCAGCGTTGAGCGAACCCGATATGCAAGCCGCCATGCGTTTAACGTTATTGACGGCGTTAATTACCGTCCCATTGAATACGGTTTTTGGTGTGGCGGCGGCGTGGGCAATTACCCGTTTTGAATTTCGCGGCAAAAATCTGTTGATTACACTGATTGATTTACCGTTTTCCGTTTCGCCCGTGATTTCAGGCTTGATTTTTGTGTTGATGTTTGGCGCACAAGGTTGGTTCGGAAGTTGGTTTGTTGAACACGATATTAAAATTATTTTCGCGGTGCCAGGCATTGTGTTGGCGACGTTGTTTATTACCTTTCCATTTGTGGCGCGACAGTTAATTCCGTTGACGCAAGAAATGTGCAGCGAAGAAGAGGAAGCCGCATTATCACTGGGTGCGAGCGGTTGGAAAACGTTTTTTCTGATTACATTACCCAATATCAAATGGGCGTTGTTGTACGGCGTGTTGTTATGTAATGCGCGGGCAATGGGCGAATTCGGCGCGGTATCGGTGGTTTCGGGACACATTCGTGGCATGACAAACACTTTACCACTTCATGTCGAAGTCAGTTACAACGAATACGACAGCGTTTCAGCGTTTGCTGGCGCGTCGATTTTGGCAGGATTAGCGATTGTGACATTGATTTTAAAAACGATTTTGGAATGGAAACAAACTAACCGAGCAACCGTTTAACCTTTTTACGAGAACAAATTATGAGCATCTTACTGTCAAACATTAGCAAAAACTTCGGACAATTCGCGGCGTTGCACGACATTGATTTGGAAATTCCTGAAGGTGAATTAGTTGCGCTTTTAGGGCCTTCGGGTTGCGGGAAAACCACGTTGTTACGCATTATTGCGGGACTTGAACAAGCCGACAAAGGCAAAATTTTCTTGGACGGCGACGACAAAACGGATTTGCACGTTAGCCAGCGCGGCATTGGTTTTGTGTTTCAACATTACGCGCTCTTTCGTCACATGACCGTTTTCGATAATGTCGCGTTTGGCATGCGCGTGAAAGATAAAAAACTGCGTCCGAGTGAAACTGAAATCGCGAAGAAAACGCACGCGCTTTTAGAACTCGTGCAGTTCGATTGGCTACATAATCGTTTTCCTGACCAACTTTCTGGCGGTCAACGTCAACGCATTGGCTTGGCGCGAGCGTTAGCGGTTGAACCCTCCGTTTTATTGTTGGACGAACCGTTTGGTGCGTTGGATGCCAGCGTTCGAAAAGATTTGCGCCAATGGTTACGCAATTTGCATCACGAATTAAACATCACCAGCATTTTCGTGACGCACGACCAAGAAGAAGCAATGGAAGTCGCGAGCCAAGTCGTGGTTTTAAACAAAGGACGCATTAAACAACAAGGTTCGCCCGCCGAAATTTATGATTATCCCGCGAATGAATTTGTGTCGAAATTTATCGGGCAAACTAATGAATTCACGCTCGAACATTACACCGTGGATTGGTTTAAACATATTGGGCTGCCGATTTCAGCAGAAAGTAAAATCGCGCACGTTCGTCCGCACGACATTGAAATTGTGAAAACAGCAAACAATGACACGCCGATTACGCTCAAAGATTGGCAACATTTAGGCGCGTTAATTTGGATTGAATTGACGAAAAATTTGCCAAACGGAAAACCAAAATTGGTTTATGTCGAAATGCCGAATGAACAATTTAAACGCCTGCAACTTAATCGTGGCGACAAAGTAGATTTGAAAGTTCGTCATGCACATTGGTTTAATTAAATGAATTTAAGTCAAATCGAACTCTTGCGGATTTTGCAAGAAACTAATTTTAGCTTGTCAAAAGCAGCTGAAAAAATGAATATCGTGCAATCCGCAGTAAGTAGGCAACTGCAACTTTTTGAAGGTGAAATTGGTTCGCCATTGTTTGAGCGTAATGGTAAAAAATTGATTGCGATGACGTCACTCGGTTTGCGAATAATGGAAGAGGTCAATACGATTAACCAAGCCAAAAACAACATTCAAACATTGGCAGCGGATTATTTAGACAGTTCACACGGTGTTTTACATATTGCAACAACACATACTCAAGCCAAGTATTTTTTGCCAAAACCAATTTTGCGTTTTCGAGAAAAATATCCAGGCGTGCGAATTTATATGGATGAAGCCTCACCTGAGCAATTGATTAACAAATTACATACGGGCAAAGCGGATATTGCGATTTGTACTGAAAAAGTGGCCGATGATGCTTATTTAGCTGTAAAGCCTTGTTACGAATGGCATCACGCCGCGATTGTGCCGAAACTTCACCTTCTGGCAGAAGGTGAAGTTTCACTGGAACGTTTAGCTGCATTTCCGATTTTAACGTACAGTTTTGGCTTTACAGGTCGGTCAAATATCGAAGCGGCGTTTAAAGATTCAACGAGTGAATTGGATATTATTTTGTCTGCGGCAGATACGGATGTCATTAAAACCTATGTTCGACTGGGTTTAGGCGTGGGAATTATTGCGGGAATGGCCTATGACAAAATGATTGATGCGGATTTAGTGGCACGTGATTTATCACATTTAATTCCGTGTTCCAAAACCAAAATTGCCTATTTGAAAAATAATTATTTGCCCCTTTATGGGCAGCATTTCATAGACGAGTTGGTGTTAGCCGCAAGAGAAATGCGGTTTTGAACTGTATCTATTTTTTAGATACAAGAATCGAAAAATAGCATTTTCTTTTTTGAGTCGATTTCTCTACGATGCCACGAATAGTTAAATTTGAAATTTGAGGATGTTATGGATTTAAGTTTGTTGAGTGGTTATATCGTTTCAGGATTGTTCGTTGGTGTTTTAGTTGGCTTAACAGGCGTGGGTGGTGGCTCATTAATGACACCATTATTGGTTTTTATTTTTGGGTTTAAACCTGCAACAGCTGTCGGAACTGATTTATTGTTTGCGGCCTTAACGAAAACAGGCGGCGTTTGGGTACATCATACCAAACACAGTTCTGTCGATTGGCGAATTGTACGTTGGCTGTCGTTAGGCAGTTTGCCGTTTGCGGTGGCAACATTATTTGTATTAAATCATTTTGCTACTATTGGCAAAGAAACCACTGGCATGATTACACTAACGTTAGGTGTCGCATTATTATTGACGGCAGCATCGATTTTAGTGCGTAGTCTTTTGATTCGCCGCAGTCAAAAAAACGCTGTCAATTTGGTCGCGATTGCAGATATTCAAGAAGAAACTGAGGCAGAATTGGAAACCGATGAAAAAATTGACGAAATCAAACGTGGACGTTTTGACCGCTGGCAAATTCCAGTAACTGTTTTTGTTGGCGCAGTTTTAGGCGTGTTGGTAACCCTTACATCAGTCGGTGCAGGGGCATTAGGTACAATCGTTTTACTATTTTTGTATCCAAAAATGTTGACCGTTAAAATTGTCGGTACCGATTTAGCTCACGCAATTCCATTAACGGCTGTTGCAGGTTTTGGGCATTGGATGTTAGGAAACGTAGATTTTGTTTTATTAGGCAGTTTATTAATTGGTTCTTTGCCTGGAATTTGGGTTGGCAGTCATTTAAGTGCAAAATTACCAGAGCGATTTTTACGTCCAATTTTAGCCGTGCTGTTACTGATTATTGGGTTAAAATTCATTTCGGTTTAATTTTTTAAAAATAAGGTTTTTTATTTATGGCAATGATTACATTTCAAACCAATCCAGTTCAAACGTGTGGTGAGTTACCTGCAATCGGTAGCATCGCACCAAGTTTTTCATTGGCAAATATCGAACTTGAAAACGTCACGCTAGAAACGTATACAGGAAAATATAAAATTTTAAGCATTGTTCCTAGTTTAGATACACCAACTTGTGCAGCTTCGGCGCGAAAGTTTAACCAAAAAGCGGTAAATTTAGAAAATACCGTTGTACTAATTGTGTCAGCAGATTTACCGTTTTCGCAATGTCGTTTTTGTGAAATTGAAGGCTTGCATGACGTGATTGCGCTTTCTACATTTCGCAGTACCTTTGCAACAGATTACGGTGTACAAATTATTGATGGTGCGTTATCGGGTTTAACCGCTCGTGCTATTGTGATTATGGATGAGCAGAATAAAATTTTGTACACCCAGCTCGTACCAGAATTGGCGCATGAACCCGATTATGAATCTGTATTTTCTGCATTAAAATCTTTATTTCTGAGCCACCAAAACCTCTGAAATTAGCCCTGCATAAAGTTTCGCGCCATTTGCGGTTAAATGAATGCCATCTTTTCCAAAAATATTTTTGGCATTCATACTGTTTTCACGCCAATCAATAACGCTGACATTTTTATTTTTATTCGCAATGTCACTAAATAAACGATTGTTTGCGGACTCGTAATTTCTCGGTAGTTTCAAATTTACAAAAATAATTTTCTTGGTATCACCCAATAAATTCACTAATGTCGTCATTTGATTCACGTTAACGGGACTATTATTTCCTAAATGAATTATCACCGTGTCACTCAGTAATCCATTATTTTTGCGTTCAGCTAGAATTTGAATCCCTTTACTCAATTGCCGCCCGACTTGTGAATCAATGCTTAATTTTGGTAAGCGTTTTAATAATTCGGGTGTCGCACCAACCATCACAGAATCGCCTAACAAAAAGACAGCAGGTTTTTTGCCTGTATCATCAATCGTTCTAATTCGATTGATATAACCTTTACCATTTTTATTTCGATCAATTTGTAAATTATTTGGTGGCACATCGGCACTTATATTATTTTGCTCAGCAATCATATCTGCTGAATTTTGCCCGTTTGATATTTCCTGTGTTTCAGCTGTTAGAATTGCTTTATCTTGAATAAAAACGGTATTTTCTATTACGACCTCTAATAAACTTGAATTCAATTCTGGGGTGAAAATAATTCGTTCAACGTCTAATTTTACGGTTGTTGCTTGAATAATTGGTGATACATCTTCGGCCGTTTCATTGATAACGTGTTGCTGCACGACACTTAATTCTTGATTAGATACAATCATTAAACCTGAACAGCCAGCCAAACTAAGCGCTCCAGTCAAAGTCCAATACACGACATATTTTTTGTGTTCTGCACCCGTTGATTTAAAAACGGTTTCGATGGTACGTTCGATACAACCGTTACGAATAGGTTTTTCAATAAATCGAAACGTCATTTCTGAAAAAACAAAGGTTAATGTCATACGAAATACCAAAAGTGATAGGCCTTCCAACGGCACATCAACAAATGGCTGCGTTAAGCCAAAAATAGCCCAATGCCACAAATAAATACCATAAGCACGCACACCAATTGCTCGAAAAACACGATTACTCAACAACATTAAAACAAAGCTAAAATAGTTTTGTTGAGAAATAATCAAACATAATCCAATGACAATAGCCGTTAAAATAGAAACGCATAAAAATCCGCCTTGATATAAAAAAGTGTCGGATGATTTTGCATAAATACAAAATAAAACTAAACCGATAACACCGAGAAGTGCTGAAAAATTAAGCTGTTTACATTTCAATTTACTTAACCTAATTTCAGGTGAGCGAATTAAAAATGCGACTAACGAACCAATAAAAAGTGCACTGACTCTCGTATCTGTTCCGAAATAAACGCGTGATGGATCAGAATTTGGATCATAAATCGTTGCCATTAAATAAGTGGATGTCAAAGCAAATAATAAAATCAATGAACACGCCAGCCAGCGTGGTAATCGAAACAACATGATAGTTGCCAATGCCCACGCAATATAAAATTGAAACTCAATACCTAGTGACCACAAATGCTCAAATAATCTGGGTCTGCCAATCAAATCAAAATAAGACCGTTCATTGATAATATAATTCCAATTGTTTGTGAACGTAATTCCGTAAATTAAATCCTCACAAATTTGATTTATTTCGTCAGGAAAAAACAGCAATACACAAATCCACGTTGTTAACATCATAGTGAATGCCGCAGGAATTAAACGGCGTAAGCGCCGAAACCAAAATCGCTTTAAATCTACTCGACCATTTTTTTGCCATTCATCTAAAAGCAATTTTGTAATAATAAAACCGCTAATGACAAAGAAAATTTCAACACCTAAAAATCCGCCAGGTAACCAAGTGTTATCACTGTGAAAAGCCAATACCGCTAAAATGGCGATAGCACGGAGTCCATCTAAATAAAATAAATAAGTTTTCGGTTTGGTCGCTGTCATGATATTTGTCAGTAAGAAATTAACGGTCAATTTGGTATGTGATGATGTTTGAATGATTTTGAAAGAGCAGGTTTAATGCCAATAAAAACTTTTTCAGCCCATTGTGTGGCAATTAATGCACCTTCTTGACCACCATAATGTAATCCGTCACCCCCTGAACTAGGATATTTTGTATATTTTCGACTGTCGATAAGCTTGCAATGATGTGATTTGGAGAGTTTTTTGAGCAACATATAAACATCATCTATGTCGGAAGTTTTGAATTTTCGAGAATCTGGCGCACTAATCCAAATACATTGACCGCCTTTTTTTTCAACCATTGCCATCATCTTTTCAGTGTAAATTTTTCGGTCTTCCTCGCTCATCAATACAAGATTAGAGCCCAGTGCCACAATGGTGATCTTCGGTTTACTTGCACTTAAAAGTTCGTTAAGTTTTGGTGTATTACCTTTGGGAACTTTCTCTTCATTGCCATTTGCTTCATGCCTCAGAAGTCCACAAGTTGTCGCTTTACCTTCTAACCACCAGCGTGGTTCACTACCACAACTTGCAACGGCTGTTATTGCTATGCGTGGGAAATTTTTCTGTAAAAGTTCCGTTAATGACCGTCCAAATATACCCACTGAATGGGAATCACCGATAAATAATAAACGTTCTTGAATATGCACTTTTTTTGCTAAATCGTGTGCTTTTGCGGTTTTATTTTCTTTTCCTATTGCGGAAAATGAAACGAGATTAGTCAAAATAGACAGAACTAAGATTTTACTAATGTACTGAAGATAATTCATGGCGATCCAAATTTTGTAGCTCCTTTGCAATCACCAATGCCATATTTTTTGCACCTGTCGCAGTTAAGTGCGTGCCATCTCGTGCCACCCACGAGGATTGATTTCTACTAATTTCAGCCCAGTCAATCACGTGAGTATTTTTATGTAATGCGGCTTCTTCTTTGATCATTTTATTGGCTTCATGATAGCTGTGATTGACTTCACGCATCGTCATCCAAAACACATGATGTGTATCGGAAATTTCATTCATGACCGCATTCACTTTTTGTCGGAAACGCGCTCCACGTTCATCATTATGCCCCATCAAAATCACCACGGTATCCACATTTTGATTTCCTTTTAGTACAGTCAAAGCGCTTTCTGGCTGTCCATGTGAACATCCCGATGTGGTTAATTTTCGACACACTTTGGCGTGGAATTTTAAATCACCGCCAATAAAATTCTGTGCAGCATGCGTGTAATTTGACGAAAGTGCTTCCATGACA
The DNA here is from genome assembly GCA_014191975.1 of Methylococcaceae bacterium. GTDB lineage: Bacteria > Pseudomonadota > Gammaproteobacteria > Methylococcales > Methylomonadaceae > UBA10906. Next base: position 9,874 of record BJHG01000016.1, read on the forward strand.
GAGTCACCTACCAACAATATTGAATGATTGGTGGAAGCGAACCCCTGATTAGGAAACATGACCCCAAAAGTGAGACTCAATGTAAGCCCAGCGTTTCTTGGTAAATTACGTAATATGTTATGCATGTGGTTTTGCCATGTTTTCTAGGATTCACTATCTTGCTTTTAAACTACGCTGACAAAAAATAATTTTCCAGAAGAATGTGTGACTTCTCAGGAATTTTGTGAGCCTATTTTTTCACCAACCTGCACAGATTTACTTGCTACTAAATCAGAATTCCAATTCATTTTGTCTTTTTCAAATAGCACAATAATCGTCGATCCCATATTGAAACGTCCCATTTCGTCACCGATTTTCAAAGTGGGTGCTTCGGTTTCATAACGCCAATCGCGAACTGTTTTAATTGACGGTGGTGTCACTACACCATGCCAAACTGTTTCAATACTTGAAACGAAAATTGCCCCAACTAACACCAATGCCATTTGACCCATTTCAGTGTCAAATATTGCCACGACACGCTCATTTTTGGCAAATAACCCATTTACGGCTTCAGTTGTTGCACCATTCACACTAAATAATCTGCCAGGGATATGAATCATTTCACGCAATGTTCCTGAAATTGGCATGTGCAAGCGGTGATAATCTTTCGGTGATAAATAAATAGTTGTGAATTCGCCATTGTCGAATTTTTCAGATCTTGCTGTATCGCCGCCAAGTAAATCAGTCACTGTAAAACTTTTCCCTTTTGCTTGAAAAATATCACCGTGAGTAATTTTTCCTGCTTGACTGACTACGCCATCGGCAGGACTTGCAATAGCGCCTTTTTCTGTCGTTAACGGTCTTGTACCTGCTTTTAATTCGCGAGTAAAAAACGCATTAAAACTTTTAAACACATTTAAATCTGAAATTGCTGCTTCTGCCATATTTACGCCGTAACGTTGAATGATTTGGCGTGTTAAAAAATTTTTCCACATGACATTTTCGCTGTGCGTAAATTTACTTACAAATTGTGATAGCGCGTGATGTGGCAAAAGGGTTTGTGATAATTCAACGAGTGTGTTTTTCAAGGTCATAGGGCTGGGGATTCAAGGGTTTTATTACTCAGACTGTAAGCAAAGGCGATAACTTCAGCAACAGCAACATAAAGATTTTCGGGAATTTCGTCGCCCAACGGAATTGTGGACAACATTTTTACTAATTCAGGATCTTTATAGAGTGGAATATTATGTTCTTCGGCAATTTTTACAATTTGATCTGCCGTTAAGCGCACACCTTTTGCTGTCACGATGGGCGCGTTATCTTTTTCGAGTTCGTATTTAAGCGCGACGGCAAAATTAGGCGGTAACATAATTTATGGCAACGTCACTAATTGCGGCGCAATCCAATTCGGATTTCGATGCTCAACTACAACACTTGTGTAAATGCCACCCCGCACATAAAAGTCAGCACGAACACGCATAAAGTTTGGTGAAATAACACGAACAATATCGTCTAAAATTTGATTGGTAATAGCTTCATGAAATGCGCCTTCTTCGCGGAATGACCACATATAAAGCTTGAGCGATTTTAATTCGACACATAATTCAGCGGGAACGTATTCGATTTTAATCGTTGCAAAATCGGGTTGTCCAGTTTTTGGACAAAGGCAGGTAAATTCGGGAATATCAAACCGAATCGTATAATCACGATCAGCTTGTGGATTAGGAAAGGTTTCTAAATCTTTGCTTGGTTTTGTTGTCATAAAATTTTCAAATTGCATATTTTAAAATAGAGCGTGTATTTTAATTCATGCGGCCTTAGATTCATAACACCACACGCTGTTTTTATATTTTTAGCTTATTAAGGTTACAATAGAATTTATAAAGTTAAGATTACATATAGATTTATAACATAGTTGGCATGGGTGACGATTGCACATCCCTTATGATTACAGTTGATATTGAAAACTCAAAAATATGGCGGAAATTTAATGGACAAAGAATTATTAAGAATTGCAATTATCGGAACGGGGTTAATTATCATGGTAGCGATGATTATTTCGGCATACCTTAAAGATCAGCAAAATCAAGACGAATATGAATATGATGAAGATGAATATGACGACGAAGATGATGATGACGAAGATGACAAGGAAGAAAAACTTGAATCTAAATGTGATAAACATAATGAAAAAATAGACGACGCTTTGCGTCCCACGACGACTGCGCCATCGATTATCCAATTTAGTGTTATTACAAAAGGAAATGACGATTTTAATGTTGCCGATGTTTTTGATGTGTTGGAAGGATTGGGATTGGAATACGGTAGTTTGCAAATTTTTGAGCGAATTGATGAGCAGCGTTTAGTGCAATTTGGTGTAGCAAGTTTGGTTGAGCCAGGGACTTTTCCCAATATAGATTTAGAAAAATATTACTGCCCAGGCGTAGTATTCTTTATGCAAGTTGACGGGCTAGAAAACCCGGAAAATGTATTTAAGGATTATGTTGCCACTGCCGCATTATTTGCTGATTATATGGATGGTGTAGTGTTAGATCATCGTCGGCAACCACTCACTAATGAAATGGTTGATGCTATTAGTCGCAGTCTTGAACATTATTAATTTTTGTAGATTTTATGTCTAAAAACATCCGTATTGAACGCAAAAGTGGCGCTGCTTTAATTGAACATATTTCAGATTTAGCAAGTCTTAGAATCGAAGTTTTTCGTGATTTCCCTTATTTGTATGACGGTGATTTTGAGTACGAAAAAAAATATCTACAAACTTATATTGATTGCCCAGAGAGTGTCATCGTTTTGGCATTTGATGGTGATAAAGTCGTTGGCGCGTCCACAGCTATGCCGATGAAAAATGAAACTGCTGAAATTCAAAAACCGTTTATTGAAAATGACTACAACCTCGATGACGTTTTTTATTGCAGTGAATCTGTTTTAAATAAAAATTATCGCGGATTGGGAATTGGGGTTAAATTTTTTGATGAACGCGAAGTACATGCCGCAGAATTAGGCGGTTTTAAACACATTACTTTTTGTTGCGTTGAGCGTCCTATTGATCATCCTCGTCGTCCCCCAAATCACGTTCCACTGAATGCGTTTTGGAATAAGCGTGGTTATGTCAAACATCCTGAATTGCACACTGAATATGTTTGGAAAGATTTAGACGACGTTGAAGAAACGGCAAAACCAATGACTTTTTGGTTGAAGCATGAACGTTAAAATCGCGGCGGCACAATACGATATTAGTTTTTTAGAAACGTGGGAAAATTATCAGAAAAAGTCTGAATTTTGGGTGCGTGACGCAGCAGAGCAGGGCGCAAAAATTCTACTGTTTCCTGAATATAATACGATGGAATTGGCTTCGCTTTTTTCCAAAGCGGTTTATTCATCATTAAACGAACAGCTTGGTGCTTTGCAAACTGTTCACAAAACGTTTTTAAATTTATTTCAAAGTTTGGCGCAACAATATCAATGCTTGATTCAAGCGGGAAGTTTCCCTATTCAAATTTCAGAAGGCGTATATCACAATCGGGCGTATTTATTCATGCCGAATGGTGAAATCGATTTTCAAGACAAAATGATGATGACCCGTTTTGAAAATGAACAATGGCTCATCAATGCTGGCGAGGAATTAAAAACGTTCGACACAGAGTTTGGACGGATTGCGATAAACATTTGTTACGACAGTGAATTCCCGTTGTTGGCGCGACAACAAGTCGAAATGGGTGCGAATTTAATTCTGGTTCCCAGTTGTACCGATACTGTCGCAGGTTTTCATCGCGTGAAAATTGGTTGTCAAGCCCGAGCATTAGAAAATCAATGTTATGTCGTTCAAGCGGCTTTGGTCGGTGATGCGCCTTGGTCGCCAGCCGTTGATGTCAATATTGGTGCTGCGGGGATTTATACGCCAGTGGATTATGGTTTTCCCGATAATGGTATTTTAGCGAGCGGTGAGTTTAATAAATCACAATGGGTTTTTGCTGACATTGATTTAGAATTATGCGAGAAAGTTCGCGCTGAAGGACAAGTTTTTAATTATCGCGATTGGGCGTTACAAACAGGAATTTAAAAATGATAAGAATTGGTCAAGGCTACGATGTACACCGCTTTAAAGAGGATGGAGATGTCATTTTAGGCGGTGTAAAAATTCCTTATGAACATGGTTTAGAGGCCCATTCAGACGGCGATGTGGTGTTACATGCTTTGAGCGATGCGCTTTTAGGTGCAGTTGCTATGGGCGATATTGGCAAACATTTTCCTGATACTGACCAAATTTTTAAAGGCGCAGACAGTCGTGTTTTGTTGCGTCACGTTTATGGTTTGGTGCAACAAAAAGGATATAGTTTAAGCAATGCCGACATCACGATTATCGCACAAGCTCCAAAAATGTCACCTTACACTGCTGAAATGTGTGCCAATATCGCGGTAGATTTAAATGTCTCTGTTGATTGTATAAACGTCAAAGCAACAACTACCGAAAGATTAGGTTTTGAAGGACGTAAAGAAGGTATTGCCGTTCAAGCGATTGTGTTACTTTTGAAATAACACGAAGCGTGACAATTCAAAAAATCCAAGAAAAAGGCATCATTCGCTGGTTTGCACTGCATTCTGTTGCGGCAAATTTGCTGATGTTTGTGTGTTTGTTTGGCGGGTTATTGTTTATGACCCGTATTCCTCAAGAAGTGATGCCAGATTTTTCGCTTGACACAATCACCGTCACTACAATGTATGCTGGCGCAAGTCCATCCGAAATTGAAAGCGGTGTTTTACTTGCGATTGAAGATTCCATTAGCGGTTTAACAGGTGTCGACGAAGTGACCGCCACAGCAAAAGAAGGCAAAGGCGTTGTCATAATTGACGTCATCGACGGGCAAAATATCCAAAAACTTTCCGAAGACGTTCAACGCGCCATCAATCGAATAACCACGTTTCCTGTTGATGCCGACAAACCCCAAGTTGCTATTTTAGAAACAAAACGCCGTGTTATTTCAATGGCGTTATATGGCGATGCACCACAAAAAGTTTTACACGAATTAGCCGAACAATTCCGCGATGAGTTAATTCAAGACCCACACGTTACGCGTGTTGAATTAGAGGGTGTGCGACCGCTCCAAATCAGCATTAATGTTCCACAAGAAAATTTGCGCCGTTATCGTTTATCGCTCAGTGAAATTGCCAATCGAGTTAGGGAAGCCAGTTTAGATTTGCCCAGTGGTAGCGTCAAAACGGAAAGTGGTGAAATTTTAATCCGCATGAAAGAGCGTAAATTGTGGGGGGAAGAATTCGCCAAAATTTCTATCATCAACAGCGCGAATGGTTCACACGTTTTGTTAGGTGACATCGCACATATTGACGACAGTTATCAAGACAGCAATTATTCCACCAGTTTTAACGACAAACCTGCCGTGATGTTGCAAGTTTATCGGGTTGGAAAAGAAACACCTGTTGAAGTTTCCGACGCAGTTAAAGCACATATTGAAAATGTTGATTTACCTAAAGGTATTGCCGCTGAAATTCGTTACGATGCGTCTGTCGATTATCAATCCAGAATGGATTTTTTGATCAATGATAGCCTTGAAGGCTTGGTGTTGGTCATTATTGCGTTGGGGATTTTCTTAGAATTACGCCTTGCATTGTGGGTGATGATTGGTATTCCAATTGCATTTTTCGGTTCATTTTTGATTTTGCCATTTCTTGGCGCATCGCTAAATATGGTATCGATGTTTGCGTTTATGATTGCGCTAGGAATTGTAGTCGATGACGCGATTGTGATTGGCGAAAATGCTTACCACTACCGTCAGCAAGGTATGGAACCGATGGCGGCGGTAATTCGTGGTACGCAAGAAATGATTGTCCCTGTGACGTTCAGTATTTTGATCAATATTGCGACTTTTTCGCCGTTGCTGTTTATTCCTGGTGAAATCGGCAAAATTTTTTATGTAATTCCACTCGTCATTATTAGCGTGTTCATTATGTCATTGGTGGAAAGTTTGTTTATTTTACCAAATCATTTAGGCCAACTCGCCGAAGATTATCAACCACGTGGTTTATGGGCCTGGATTTTTCATCATCAACAACGTTTTAGTCGTGCTTTTATGCACTGGGTTGGACATTCTTTTGGTCGTTTTTTAGATAACAGTTTGAAACACCGTTATTTGACAATTTTGGTTGCACTATTATTAATTATTATTGTATTTTCGTATGTGATTAGTGGTCGAATGGGCATGACGTTATTTCCTAAAACCGAAGCGGATTATGCTAACGTTGTCGTCACATTGCCATTTGGAACCCCTGTTGAGAAAACGCAAGCTATAGCTAATCAAATTTCAGAATCAGCACGACGTGTCATTGCAAAAACGCCTAATGGTAATTTGTTACTAAAAGGAATTTTCTCTGAAATTGCGAAAAAAGGTAGTCATACTGCCGAAGTGCGAATTTATTTAGCGTTACCTGAAGTACGTGAAAAAATAATGAGTACAGATCAGTTCACAAACAAATGGCGTGATGAAACAGGTGAATTAGTTGGCGTTGAATCGTTAATTTTTGAATCCGATTCAGGTGGTGCAGGTTCTGGCGCGGCAATGACAATTGAATTAAATCATCGTGATTTAAACGTATTACAAGCCGCAAGCCGTGAACTCGCTGAAACATTACGCGGTTATTCAATCGTGAAAGACGTTGATGAAGGCTTTAGCGGCGGTAAACAGCAATTAGACTTTACGATTTTACCCGAAGGCAAAAGTTTAGGCTTAACCGCTCAAAACGTAGCACGACAAGTCCGAAATGCTTTTTACGGCGTAGAAGTGTTGCGTGAGCAACGTGGACGAAATGAATTAAAAATCATGGTACGTTTACCTGAATCGGAACGCAAATTCGCGCAAGATATTGAAAATTTATTAATTTGGACACCGACAGGTAAAGAACTTCCATTAAGAGATGTCGTGAAAGTGGAACGTTCACACACCGACACTGAAATAAATCGTCGAAATGGACGGCGTAACATTCAAGTCAAAGCGGATGTAATTCCACGTAGTAAAGTTGGCGACATTACGAACGATTTGAAAATGACTGAAATTCCGCGTTTGCAGAAAAAATATGCAGGGCTGGAAATCAGTTTTGAAGGTCGGCAAGCCGATATGGTTGAAAGCATGAGCAGTCTCAAAACGAATTTTATTTTTGCAATGTTCGTGGTGTATTTATTATTGGCGATTCCGTTTAAAAGCTACACTTTGCCATTTATTGTCATGGTGAGTATTCCGTTTAGCGTTATTGGTGCTGTAATTGGTCATGTGATTATGGGGTACGATTTAAGTGTTTTAAGTTTATTTGGCATCGTGGCGTTGGCGGGTGTGGTGGTAAATGATTCACTAATTTTAATCGATCACGCGATTTTTTTGCGTAATACATCACCCGAGAAAACGGCGCGAGAAATTATTTTAAAAGCGGTAACGCAACGGTTTCGGCAAATTGTTTTGACGACATTGACGACATTTGGTGGACTTGCACCGATGATCATGGAAACGTCTCGTCAAGCAAAAACGTTAATTCCAATGGCAATTTCGATTGGTTTCGGAAGTATTTTTGCGACTTTAATTACGTTGATTTTGATCCCATCTTTGTATGTGGTGATTGATGATGTAAAGCAGTGGGCGAAAAAATAAAGTTGAATGGCAAATTTTTACTCAAAAGAAGAACAACAATTTTGCCACTTGTAGTGTTTAGGGCAGAATAAAAATTTTAATGTTACAAAATTACTCTTTTAATACATTTGACTGGAAATAATTTCATGCTCCCTTTAGTTTATAGAACAATATGGATTTCGGATCTTCATATTGGCTCTACACAATGCCAATCTGACGTTCTACTTGATTTTTTGAAGCATAACGAAAGTGAAAAGTTATATTTAGTTGGCGACATAATCGATTTTTGGGCACTCTCAAAAAAAATGTACTGGACGACGGAACACAACACTATTATCCAAAAGATTCTTCGTAAAGCACGGCAAGGTACAGAAATTATATACATTCCAGGTAATCATGATGAAAATGTCAGGAATTACGAAAACTATGTTTTTGGTGATATTGTCGTGAAAATATCTGATATTCATACCACTGTAACGGGAAAGCGATTTCTTGTTGTTCATGGTGATGAATACGATGTCGTTGCGAGGCATCATAAATGGCTCGCTCAAATAGGCAGTGTCGGCTATGACTGGTTAATTGCATTAAACCGATTTTGGCGAGTATTTCGACGATTATTTGGTATTCAGTCGCAATTTTCTTTGGCCGCTTATGTTAAATTTAAAGTTAAAAATGCGGTGCAATTTATTTCAGATTATGAAGAAACGATTGTACACACCTTGCGAAATGAGAATTTAGATGGTGTGATTTGCGGACATATTCATCATGCCGAAATCAAAGAAATAGAAAATTTTTTGTATGTGAATACGGGGGATTTTGTTGAAAGCTGTACCGCCATTGTTGAACATCACAATGGCGAATTAGAACTTATAAAATGGAACAAAAAAGCGAGTGAAAATTAGGTGTGGAGAATGTTGACGTTACTCCAGATTTCTTCAATAAAATCCATATCCATTTCAGGCATTCCATTAGTTATCCATTGCGTTAGAATTTTCGCGGTATTTGGATACGTTATTTGTACAGTGTGATTATCTTGTAGCCAATGCTCAACAATGTTTTTATCTAATTCATTCATGACATGAGCATAGCCAAGCTGTTGTAATGCTGCTGCATTTGAGGTCTGTTCAACTTGGGCATGTAACGGTTTTACCAAGATTTTTTTACCTAATTGCAAGGCTTCACTTGTCATTGCAAAACCTGCATTACTAATAATTCCAGCACAATTGAGTAAATGGTTTTGAAATTGTTCACTTGCCATAGGATGATAAATAATGTGTTTGAATTTAGATGTTGTTGTTTTAGTTGAAGAGACATGGAATTCAAAATTTTCAAAATTCGATAATAAATTTTCTACCTCATCGGAATCTTCAAAAGGTAAATAAACAATAATTTTATTTTTAGTAATCTCTTTAGGTGGATGGGGTGTGTCTACAATAGGTGGTAAAATAGGCTGTCCAAAATGATGCCAATGCAAGCCGATACCTGTTTGTACAGGCGCAAAGTATTTCATTATTAAATCTGCAATGGGGTCGGAACCTGCACGGGGTATTTTGTAATTGTAAGCGTATTGATTTCCAATTCCTAAAATTGGCTTTTTTTGTTTTTTCGCTGCCCATGCACTGATCGGTTCAAAATCTGTAATGACTAAATCAAAGTCACTTAAATCCAGTGATTTTATATCATGAAAGAATTCTGATACTTTTGCTTCAGTAGCTGTTTTAAAATAATTGAGTGTGCCTTTATTTGTATTGAACGTTAAACCTGTTCGTAATTCATAATCACCAAAAACTGCCATGTCAAAATACTTATCTGCTGCACGACCTGTAAAAAGAAATTGGACATCAATTCCCGCAGACTTAAGCTCTTTTGCCATAACTCTAGCACGAGCAATATGTCCATTTCCGGTGCCTTGAACACCATAAAAGATTTTCATATAAAATATTCCCTCTGATTAAAAATATGTGTTTAATCTTTTTACATGATAAATATGACAGTTCGTTGAAATGCATCACAAAAAAATTTATGCGAATAAATAGAATATTAATGCTTTTAGATTTATAAAATACAAATTTGGAGAATAAAATTTGAAACCATTTTACGAAGAGCTTACACAGCACATTGCGGTGATGAATTTGGCGCAAAGTTGCGCTGAATCTGTTGAGTTTTCTGCAAATTTATTACAAAAAACATTTGAAAGTGGTAGCAAAGTTTTATTGTGTGGCAACGGTGGAAGTGCAGCCGATGCACAACATATTGCCGCTGAATTTGTGGTGCGTTATCAGCTAAAACGTCGTGCATTACCCGCCATTGCATTGACAACCGACACATCAATTTTAACAGCTCATGCCAACGATTTTGATTTTGACAGCGTATTTGCGCGGCAAATTGAAGCGTTGGGAAATGCAGGTGACACGCTAATTGCGATTTCAACGTCAGGCAACAGCAAAAATATCGTTCAAGCCGCACAAATTGCACGTGCGAAAAATTTAAACGTGATTGCTTTAACAGGTGAAAGCGGTGGTTCGTTAGCTGAATTTTCGACACATTTAATCACCGTGCCATCAAAAATTACGGCACGTATTCAAGAAGTACATATTTTAATTGGACATTACTGGTGTGGTGTCGTTGAGGAAGGTTTAAATGTTAGCGAATTTGCCTGATTTTTCGACAGCACGAATTTTAGTTATGGGCGACGTTATGCTTGACCGTTATTGGTCTGGGCAAGCCAAGCGAATTTCTCCTGAAGCTCCTGTGCCAGTTGTGAAAGTAAAAAAAATTGAAGAGCGTGTCGGTGGCGCTGCAAATGTGGCATTGAACATTGCGAAACTAGGTGGAAAAGTAACGCTAATTGGCGTAATTGGCGACGATGTAGATGGCGATAAATTACAACGTTTATTACGTTCGGAAGGTGTGGAATGTGACTTTATCGTTGACTCAGCATTGCACACGATTTGTAAATTGCGTGTCATGGCGCAGCATCAGCAGTTGATTCGTGTTGATTTTGAAGAGACACCTTTGAATTTTAATCGCGCCGATTTGACCGCACGTTTGCAAAATCATCTTGAAAAAAATGATGTCGTTGTGTTTTCAGATTATGGTAAAGGGACATTGAAAAATGTTTCTGAGTATATTTCGATTTCAAAAAAGGCAGGTTTGAAAACCCTTGTTGACCCGAAAGGCACCGATTATTCAGGTTATGCCAACGCAGATTTAATTACACCAAATCTAGGTGAATTAACAGCCGTTGTTGGTGAAGGCGAAATCGACACGCTGATTCAAAAAGGGCGTGAATTATTAGCCAATCAAAAAATAGAAACGTTATTACTCACACGCGGTGAAGCGGGCATGAGTTTGATTGATGCAAATTCAACACATTCTTTACCCGCACAAGCCAAAGATGTTTTTGATGTCACTGGTGCTGGCGATACTGTTATTGCTGTGATGGCATTAGGTCTGGCAATTAACTTACCTTTACAAAATGCGATGTATTTAGCAAATTTAGCAGCGGGAATTGTCGTGGGGAAAGTTGGGACTTCGACCGTTTCAACACTTGAGTTAACCCGTGAAATGCACACACATCGCAATACATTTGGTGTGGTTTCGGAAGATGAATTAACGCAAATAATGCGCCGCACCAAAGCATATGGCGAAAAAATTGTTATGACCAATGGTTGTTTTGATTTACTGCATATTGGACACATTACCTATTTGCAACAAGCAAAAGCGTTGGGTGATCGTTTGATTGTTGCGGTGAATGCAGATGAATCTGTAAAAATCCTGAAAGGTGAGTCGCGTCCGATTAACGATTTGTCTGCACGAATGGCAGTTTTAGCGGCGTTGGAATGTGTTGATTGGGTCGTTGCATTTTCTGAAGAAACACCCGAACGTATTTACAACCAATTATTGCCAGATGTTCTTGTAAAAGGTGGTGATTACAAGATTGAAGACGTTGTTGGTGGCGAAGCCGTTATTTCAAACGGTGGCGCAATTAAAATTTTATCGTTCGTGGAAGGCTATTCGACCAGCAAATTGATTGAAAAATCTAAAATGTGAGTCATTTGCCAAAATTTTTCTTTTTTACTGCCAAAATTTTAAAAAATAACAATTAATTTGTATGTGAATTTGATTGATTTATTACTGTAATCAATTTAATTTTATTTAAGTGAATTGCAGAATGCTTCATATTGAACCCTTTTAAATTTCCAGGAGAAAAACATGGCAACTATTTTAATTACAGGCGCAAATCGCGGTTTAGGTTTAGAGTTTTGCAAGCAATACGCAAAAGAAAATTGGAATGTCATCGCGTGTTGTCGTAATCCGCAAAATGCGTCTGATTTAACAAAACTCGCGAATCAATTTCCAAGCGTTTCCATTTTACAACTCGATGTTTCAGATTTAAGCCAAATTTCCACGCTTGCAAAAACGTTAGACGGAACAGAAATTGATATTTTACTGAACAATGCGGGGATTTACGGCGACGAATCAGGACACGGTTTTGGCAATCTCGATTACGCACAGTGGCAAAAAAATATGACTGTAAATGTTTTCGCACCAGTCAAATTAACTGAAGCACTTTTATCCAATTTAGAATCTGGCAAACTCAAAAAAGTTGTGGCAATCAGTAGTTTAATGGGAAGTATTGAAGATAATGGAAGTGGTGGTAGCATTTTGTATCGTTCAAGTAAAACCGCTTTAAATTCAGCGATGAAAAGCATTGCCATCGATATTAAGCCTAAAAACATAGCTGTTTTAATTTTACATCCAGGTTGGGTTAAAACCGATATGGGCGGATCAAATGCATCAATGGAAATTTCGAAAAGTGTCGTAAAAATGCGTGAAACCATTGCGAATTTCACACATCAACAAAGTGGCGAATTTTTGCGTTATGACGGGGAAAAATTGCCTTGGTAAATAAATTTGTGTGATTTCTTCTTTACCAATTGCCGATTGTAATCGCTAGTTTTTAAAGATATTTACTGTTTTATAGCATTAGTAATTCCTGAAATGGTACCTGTGTCAAATCGTCCTGTATAAGTAGATTTAACTGCTGCAATCAGCCTAATCCGTATTTTCTTAACCGATAACGTAAAGTTTCGCGAGTCGTACCTAATGCACGCGCAGCAGACGTTAAATTATTATCTGCACGGTCTAATGCTGTTTGAATAATGAATTTATCCATGTCATCTAATGCCATACTGCCATCTAGTGGCAAATGAATATGTAAATTATCAGTCGTAGCATTTTCAGTCAGTTTTCCCAATTGTAACCACTCAGTTGGGAACTCACTGCCATCAGCAAATAAAACGCATCGCTCAATGACATTTCGTAATTCACGTACATTCCCACTCCAATCATGGTTTTTCAGTTTTTGCCAAACTTCAGGTGAAATTTGTTTAACGTTTTGACCTGCTTTCGCGTTGTACTCCGCAACAAAAAGCGGCACAAGTTCTTCTAAATCCTCAACTGCGTCGCGTAATGGCGGTAAATTCACTCTAAATACGTTTAATCGATGATACAAATCGGCGCGAAATGCTCCTGCTTGCGCCATATTTTCTAAATCTCGATTACTCGCGGCAATAATTTGTACATCGACGGTTATTTCTTTTTCACTTCCTAATCGCCGAACTTTATGATCTTCAATTACTTTTAATAATTTAGCTTGTAAATCCAACGGCATTTCACCAATTTCATCCATAAAAAGTGTTCCACCGTCAGCTTGTTCGAGCAAACCACGATGGCGACCTATTGCACCTGTAAAGGCCCCCGCTTCATGTCCAAATAATTCTGATTCTAACAGTTCACGGGGTAGCGCGGCACAATTGACTTCAATCATTGGTTGCGTGGTGCGTGAACCGCTGTAATGCAAAATCCGTGCAATTAAGCCTTTTCCTGTTCCTGTTTCGCCACCGATGATTAACGCGCTAAAGGATACTTTCGTGAGTTTGGTTAACAGTTTTCTAACCTCTTGCGCTTTTTCGCTATGACCCATAAATGCGTCAACTAAATAACGGCGATGACCTTGCAATGACTGTTCAATCACACGTCTTGACATCGCAGCACTGCGTGATGCGCTAGTAATCACTAAATCTAAACGATCTAAATCGCATGGTTTTTCTAAAAAATCATAAGCACCTAAACGTAATGCCCGAACGGAATCAGGTATATTTCCAAAACCTGTTAAGAATAACCATTCAGTACTACCGACGTATTTGTTCATTGATTCCATAAAATCCAGCGCATTGCCATCCGGTAAATTCATATCAGATAAAATCAAGAGTGGGTCAATTTTTTTTGAAATCAGTAATTCTCGCGCTTCTTTCAGCGTTATGGCTAAAACAACTTCCCATCCGAGTTGTTTATAATGGCGTGAAAGTTCGTAACCGAGTAGTTTTTCATCTTCAATTATTAACAAGGTTTTAATCATTTTTCAATCCTTTAAATGCGGAAAAATACGGTAACAATTGCGCCATTATGGTTGCTCAAGGTTAGAGCACCGTGATTATCTTTCACAAACCGTTGCACCATCGACAACCCTAAACCTGTGCCGTGTTCGCGGCTGGTACGAAACGGACGAATTCCGTAATCAAGCCATTCTTGTGCAAAACCTTGTCCATTATCGTGTACTTGAATTTGTAGACCATCATCTGTTTTTTGCACTGAAATTAAAATCCTACCTGTTTTTCCATCTAATGCTTGAGCCGAATTTAAAACTAGATTAAGCAATGCTTGTCGCAAACCACTTTCAGGTAAATAAACAAATAATGTGTCTGGTGTTATAAATTGCAAATTAATATTTTCTGGAATTTGATAACGCACTAGTGTTACTAGATCACTAATCAATATGTTTAAATCAAATCTACTGACTGTTTCAGGCGTATATTTGCTCGCATTAAGCATTTCATTTAACAGCCGCGCTAGGCGTTTTAATTCGTTTTCGATTAACGCAAAACGTTCTTGTTGTTCTTCATTTTCAATTTCACGGCGCAAATTTGAAAACGCCATTTGAATTCCCGCTAGTGGATTACGAATCTCATGTGCGAGTTCAGCGGAGACTTCCCCAATGGCTGCAAGTCGCTCTGCTCGGGCTAAACTTTGTTGCTGTTCAAGTAATGCTTGTGTGGCGAGTCGTACTTCACGTTGCAATGATTGTGCATATTCACGTTTTGTTTCTTCAAGTTCCCCTAAATGTTTTACCAAGTCGTTGTAACTGTGAAAAATAGGTAATAGAAACGAATCAATGTGTTGTGTGGTAATTGGCGTGTAATTTTCATCGGTAATACGTTCAAGCAATTGCCGCAAATCGTTTAACGGGTGCAAAATCCGCCGTTTTAAAAAGACACTCGCACCGATAAAAATAGTCCCAAATAACAGCAATGCAACGTACAACTCGGATTCAGTATCGGTGTTAATGTCTTCGAGCATTTGTTCACGTTGCAGGGTTTCATTGTCCAAAATTTCACTCATGGCTTTTAACACCAAAATCAAACTTTTTTGCTGCTGATTTTTATCGAGACTTTGACTTTGCGCGAGTAGCGTGCGGACGTTTTCTAAATGGGCGCGCGTTTCTTGGGAAAAATGATTGCGATCAACCATTAAACTGTCAATTTCAGAGAGTAATGTAATTAATAATTGTGGCAATGGCGTTGCTATTCTTTTTGCTAAACGCGCAATTACAGCTTGTTGAAAATCAACTGATACATTTTGAATTCGATGCGAATAATTAACGTAGGATATAGCGGTATCGAAATGATGATGGGTACGCCAAATCATGCCACCTAAAATACCTAATGCTAAAAGCAATAAACCTAAAAAGGCAAGTCCTCGTAATTTAGCGAGGCGATATAGAATAGAATTCATATAATCTCAAACGAAAAAATCACCGCAATAATGGTGATTGAAACTAAGCCAAGAATAAAAATAATTTCCGCAAAACGCTCTAATACTTGTGTGGTTTTATCCAAGCGAATCGAGAAAAAAGATAACAATGCGCTCATCATAAAAAGTACGCAATCAACCGCCAAGGATTTGTCGATAAAATAATTCACAGCGTCGGGGGGCATACTTTTTACGATGCTGATAACCATAATGCAAAAGCCCACGATTGTCGCCGAGTTTGGCAAAATATGGTGTCAAAGGTCGTTGTTGTTAGACATCACTGAAATCGTTTTGGGTTTTCTAATGTTCATTATTTTTTGAAATCACGAATAGTCCCAGCAGCATCAAACCAGCTCCGAAAATGATACGAAGGGTAATCACCTCTTTCAAAATTAACCACGCTAAAAAAACTGCAACTATGACACTGGCCTTATCAATTAGCGCGACAGTTGCCACATCGCCAAGTTTTAGAGCTTTGTAATAAAAAATCCAAGATAACGCGGTTGTCACACCTGATAAACCCAACCAAATAAAATTTTCTTTGCGAAGCAAACTTATTTCAGACTTTGAAATGACTGTCATCCCAAATAACAGCACAAAGAAAAATACGAACACTGTTCTTAGCGTAAGTCCAAGTTCAGCAGATATGGCGACTAATCCCTGTTTCGCGACAACAGACGTAAAGCCCGCAAAAAACATCGAAACAAAAGCGTAGATAATCCAGTGTTCCATAATTATTCGCTTAAGTATTCACGATAAAGCTCATACGCCATGAACCACAAAGAATAAACCGTTAGTCGTCCCCAAAAATCGATAAAAACGGCGCTGTGTGGATTGATTTCAAACACGTCTAAATATCCCATCAGCAGAAATGCGGGAATGTTGGTGCATACGGCAAAAATAATGATTCGTTTGAAAATAGCGTGGTCGATTAAATACTTTCGATAAAGCGCGTAACAGACAAACCAAAAGGAATAAACCGTAAATCTACCCCAAAAATCAATAAAAACTAACGTGTTGGGATTATTGCTAATCATGCCCAAGTAAGCCAGCGTGAGAAAAATAAGTGTGTTACCACTAACTAAAATTGATAACGTTAACCGAAGGTTTCTTTTTGTTTCTGTTTTCATTGTTGTTCAATTTCCGTTGTTATTTTATCTGCGCGACTTGCATAAGTGACAAAAGCCACGAGTATAAAAGTGAGAATTATCGACGACCCGATAGTGCCAAATCCAAGCCCGCCGTTTTCCAAAGGCTTTGTGAGAAAATCCCCAAACGTCGCACCGAATGGGCGGGTGAGAACAAACGCAACCCAAAACAGCATCACTCTATTTAACTGCGTGACGAATGATGCTAGTGTAATCAGTGAAATTATTCCACCAATAAGTGTGGCACTTCCGAGAAATCCTAAACCAGAATCATCCGCTAAAAAGTCGCCTAAAGCAGTACCTAATGTGTTGGAAAATAAAATCGCAATCCAATAAAATAGCTCGACTTTGACGGTTTTAATGTTGCTAACAGAAAGCGTTTTTTCACTAAAATGCCAAATAGTTAGCACCATTAATAAGCAAGTAGTCAAAATCAATGAACCTGTTGCATAACCCAGCCCCAAGGTTCTATCCATGTAATCAGACATCGTTGTTCCTGCCGTACTGGTTGTGAGAATCACTGACCAATAAATGACGGGATGAAAACGTTGTGAAAAAAGCTGTATCGCAAGCGAGCCTAAAAACAAGCCGAACAAAATCATTGAACTAACCGCGTAACCCACATTCATTGTCATTGACAATAAATCTCCTGCTGTTTCGCCTAACGTCGTTGCGCAAATTTTCATTATCCAAAAGAGAATGGTTACGCTTGCAACTTTATTCATGTGATTTTCAATTCGTCGGTTAATAATTCAAATACAAATTTACAGACAAAATATCACTCATTCGATCAGCGGAGTTTGGCTTCCGAATGTATTGATTCATGTAGCCAATTTCAGTTTTGATGTTTTTGTCAAAATTGTAACCAATTCCTGCAAAAGCCCGATTTTGGTCAAAACCCTCGTCTGCACCGTAATTGGTTTTGTTGATGTTGGCGAAATACTCGTCAGAAAGCACAAAACTAAAATCGTAAGCCATCGGCACAGATGCTTTAAACATTTGTCGGAATCGCCAACCGACATCACTACCTGTTTCCATAAATCGCTCTTCTAAACGGCTACGACTGGTGAGTGTAATGTCCGCAAATTTATCGTTCCATAAAACTTGTTGCCAAATGCGATGCTCGTCAAACGGCTTTTTTGCAAAAGGCTCTTCGGTCGGAATAAACGCATAGCCGAGCCAAACGCTGACTTTATCCATCACGGTATAACCCAATCCTGCGCGAACCATGCCTTGCGAAAATTGTGAGGAATTGTTGCCGAAACGTCCTTGACCTTCGAGCCAGTATTTCGCATTTTTCAAATCGGGATTGATAATTCCTAAACTGCCTGTTGCCGTGAGATTGCCCCACGTTTGAAAATCTTCTGCTAACGGTTTTGCATTTCCAATTGTTACAAAACCTAAAAATAACGCTGAACCAATTAACAATCTTTTCATTTTTCTTTTTCGATTAAGGCTAATAATGCTTTGAGTAAAACCAAAGGCGTTGGTGGACAACCTGCAATTGTCATATCCACAGGAATCACGTTTCTCACTGCTACACAACATACATAAGACGTGCCAAACTCACCACCACAACTTGCACAATCACCCACAGCGATTACCCATTTTGGATTCGGGGTGGCATCGTAAGTTCGCAATAATGTGGTTTGCATGTGGCGCGACACCACGCCCGTCACCAATAAAACATCCGCGTGGCGTGGCGACGCAACAAAATGAATTCTGAATCTTTCAATATTGTAAAATAGATTATTCAGCGCATTGATTTCTAATTCATAACTACGAACCACTGTGAATGTTGCGAATAGCTAAACTGCCCGTGAATTCTGGTCAATACCGACACGGCATAAAATAAAAACCACAGCGTTTGCTAGAATTCTTTATGTGTTAGTATTGCGATTAGCGTGCCAAGCGATAGATGCACATAACAAATTGAATTGTAATGAAATTTATATTTTAAACGCACCATAGTTATGGTGTGTAAAAACCAACGTGGTTGTTTTGCACCTAAGTCAAAAATCTACGACTAACATTTTTATCCTAATTACTGTAATGGGAAGATAATCATGAATTACATCGCGCTAAAAATGTTGATGGGAGATAAAGGTAAATACATTGGTATTGTGATGGGTTTAACGTTTGCATCCCTTATTATGACCCAGCAACCCGCAATTTTTATCGGGATACTGGCACGAACTTACAGCTTTATTTCTGATGTTGGCTTGCCTGATATTTGGGTTATGGATGAAAAAGTTCAGTTTGTTGATGACATTAAACCGTTACAGGATACGGAACTTTATCGTGTGCGTGGTGTGTCAGGAATTGAATGGGCGATGCCGATGTATAAAGGTATGTTGAAAGCACGAATGGGGGATGGGACATTTCAAACGTGCAACGTCATTGGTTTGGACGACACGACGCTAATTGGTGCGCCAGCTCTTTTACTCGAAGGCAAACTCGAAGATTTACGCCGTAGTGATGGCGTTATTGTCGATATTGATGGCGCGACTGAAAAGCTCGCTAAACCACCTTTGATTGCAGGTGGAAAAAAAATTCCGCTCAAAATAGGTGATAGTTTAGAGCTTAACGATCATCGTGCTTTTGTGGTCGGAATTGCCAAAGTAACCCGCACCTTTCAATCACAGCCCGTTATTTACACAACATATTCTCGCGCGAAAAGTTACGCACCGAAAGAGCGAAAATTGTTATCTTTTGTGCTTGTTAAAGCAAAAAAAGGTCAGGATTTACACGAATTAACGGAACGTATTCGTGCTAATACGGGTTTGACGGCTTATACACAACAAGAATTCAAGGATATGACTTATAACTATTTCATAAAAAATACAGGCATACCGATTAACTTTGGTATATCCGTTTTACTGGGTTTCATCGTCGGTGCGGCAATTGCGGGACAAACTTTTTATAATTTTACGCTCGAGAATTTACGCCAATTTGGCGTATTAAAAGCAATGGGAACCAGTAATTTTATGCTGCTGCGAATGATTTTATTACAAGCAATTTTGGTTGGAAGTATTGGTTATGGAATGGGGGTTGGATTGACTGCATTATTTGGATATTTGATGCGGCATTCGATTTTAGCATTCAAATTTCCGTGGCAATTACTTGTATTCAGTGGTGCAGGTGTGAGTTTGATCTGTATGTTTGCGGCGTTCATAAGTATTTTAAAAGTGATTCGTTTAGAACCAGCCATTGTGTTTAAAAGTTGAATATGAATATCGCAGTTCGTTGTGAAAACGTAACTAAAATTTACGATACTGGCGATCAAAAAGTCACTGCGTTAAACCGTGTAAATTTGAATATCCTGTTAGGTGAGCTGATGATGTTAGTGGGTCCTTCAGGCTGTGGAAAAACGACGCTAATTTCAGTTATCGCGGGAATTCTCGACCAAAATGAAGGCGCGTGTGAATTATTCGGCGAAAACCTATTAACCATGAAGAGCAAAGATAAATTACGTTTTCGTGCAACTCAAATTGGTTTTGTATTTCAAGCGTTTAATTTATTACCTTCGTTAAATGCCGCTGAAAATGTATCCGTGCCACTGATTATTAACGGTGAAAATCGTCATGTGGCAAAGCGTAAAGCCATCGAGGTTTTAGAACGTGTCGGTTTAGGCGACCGTTGGAAATCCTTGCCAGCACAACTTTCCGGTGGACAACAACAGCGTGTTGCGATTGCCAGAGCTTTAATTCACAATCCACGTTTAATTGTTTGCGATGAACCAACAAGCGCGTTAGATCATGCTAGCGGTCATAATGTCATGAATTTACTGAAAGAAGTTGCAGTACATAAAGATCGAGCATTAATTATTGTATCGCACGATGCCCGCATTTTTAATTTTGCTGACCGCATTGCTGAAATGGATGATGGACATATTGTTAAAATTTCTTAGCCGTTGAGACTCAAAACATGAAATATACCCTTCCATTATTCGCCGCTGCTGGATTTTTATTTGCCTCTTACTCGGTAATCAGCAGTAATAAACCTGTTCCCATTGCGCCTGCATTAGTTGAACCATCATCAGCACCTTATTTAAATTTCATTGCAGGTGCGGGAATTATCGAACCGAAAAATGAAAGCATCGCCATTGGCTCACCATTTGCTCGATTAGTTAGCAAGGTTACAGTGAAAGTCGGTGATGAGGTCAGCGCAGGAAAACCACTTTTTTATTTAGATGACCGTGAAAATCAAGCTGAATTAGTGATACGAAAAGCCGATTTAGCAAAAGCCAAAGCAGATGTTTTAGTCGCCAAAGCCAATGTTGCCGACTCACAATCATTATTTGATTTAGTAAATTCTGTTTCAGATTCACGTGCAATTAGTGGTGAAGAAGTCTTAAAGCGTCTAAATGCACTCGTAATTGCCAAAGCAAAATTAGAAAGCGCATCCGCTTTTGTTGAGCAAGCGAAATCGGCAATTTTACAAACTGAAATCACTTTAGATCGTTTAATTGTTCGTGCGCCGATTGATGCAGATGTTTTGCAAATTAATGTTCGAGCAGGTGAATTTGCCAGTGCGGGTGCATTATCAACCCCACTTTTAATTCTCGGTGATTTAAAAACATTGCATGTTCGTGTTGATATTGATGAAAACGATGCGTGGCGATTCAATAAAAATTCAAAAGCCGTTGCGTATTTACGAGGTAATCGACAATTCAAAGTGAATTTACAACTCGCTTACGTCGAACCGTTTGTTGTCCCGAAAAAATCATTGACTGGCGACAGCACCGAACGTGTTGATACGCGTGTTTTACAAGCCTTGTATCAATTTAATCCTAAAGATCTATCGGCTTACGTCGGTCAGCAAATGGACATTTTTATTGAAGTCAATGATGCGAGTTTAGGTTTATGAAGTGGTTAATTTTCACCATGCCACTGCTTTTAAGTGCTTGTGTAGTCGGGCGAGATTACACGTCGCCTGAAATGCCAATTCCGCAAAAATGGAGTGAAAATGTAGCAACACAAAAAACGTCTCAAGAATGGTGGAAATCCTTTAATGACGAGGCATTGAATAGTTTAATGAATGAAGCAATTGGCGCGAATTTGAATTTAAAACAAGCTTTATCACGTGTGAAAGAAGCTCGAATTTTACGTCGCGAAACGATTGCGACAGGGTTGCCCAGTTTGAGCAGTAAAAATGTTGCCAGTCGTCGGTTTAATAATTCGGCTATAGGTGGCGGAAGTCCTGTCGCGAATCAACCGATTAACATTTTTCAATTGGGTTTTGATGCGGCGTGGGAAATTGATTTTTTTGGCGGCATTCAACGTGCGATTGAAGCTGCCAATGCATCAATTGACGCAGAAATTGAAAATAGTCACGATGTTTTGTTGACATTACAAGGTGAAGTGGCAAAAGAATATATTTTATTACGTGCGAATCAACAACTCGCCGCAACACATCAAACCTTACTTTTGGCGCAAGCTGAAACGGTGAAACTCACTCAAGTTCGTCAACAAAGTGGCTTGATGAATGCATTGGAGGTCACACAAGTACAGGCGCAATTTGATAATACAGCCGCAAATTTACCGCATTATGAAACTGAAATAAAACACGCGATTCATGCGCTAAGTGTTTTACTTGGACGCCCACCGAATGCGTTGGCTAAACGTTTTTCTGATTCTAAACCAATTCCAAATTCGACATTGTTATTCACAAATTTACCATCTGAATTATTACAACGTCGTCCCGATATTCGTAAAGCCGAGCGGCAAATGGCAATTGCGAATGCTTATGTTGGTATTGCGACGGCTGAACTATATCCGAAAGTGAATTTAGCAGCATTTATTGGTTTGCAAAATTTGAAAATAACCGACTTTACGCCGATGGGGAAATCGTGGTCCAGTGCATCAACCATTACGATGCCACTGTTTAATTGGGGGAAGTTACAGGCGAATATCGAAGCCAAAGATGCACAATTTGAACAAGCCTTTTTGGCATATCAATCGATTGTCTTGACCGCATTTCAAGAAGTTGAAAATGCGCTCGTGTCGTATCGAAATGAATCAGAGCGTTATGACGCTTTATCGCAAGTAATTCGATCAAATCAAATTATATTAGATTTGACCATAGAACGTTACAACAAAGGCTTGACAGGGTTTTTGGATGTTTTACAAGCACAACAAGCCATGTATCAAACCAAAATTTTGCAAATCGAAAGTTTAGCAATCATTGCACAACAAAATGTAGCGTTACATAAGGCGTTCGGCGTAGAACAATAAACGCATTATTAAATTACAGTAAGAATAGGAAATAGTAGTTTAAATGACGTGCCTTGAGTAGATCCTGACAAATTTGATTCAACTAAAATATGTCCATTTGCTGAATGCACCAAACCCATTATCGTTGATAAACCCAAACCTGTGCCTTCACCTTGCGGCTTAGTAGTGAAAAAGGGATCGAAAATTCGACGAATTATTTTTGGCTTTATTCCAGAACCATTATGCGTCACCGCTAATTTAATAAATTCACCACTCATCATTTCCCCGCACGCCATACAGTGAATATTTGACAAAACCACTTTTTTTAATGAAATAGTAATATTGTTGCCCACTTCTTTCATGGCGTCTCGCGCATTAACCGCTAAATTTGTAATAATTTGATGCAAGCTGCTCGTATCAATTTGAATGGCGCAATTGTCTTGCTCTGGATCACTCACGCAGTCGCAGTCATTCACAAAATTCAGCTGTATTTTGCTGGTCAACATAGGCTTTAACATCTCAAGCACATCGTGAATTTTTGCATTCATTGGTCTTTCGTCAATCTCGATTTTACTTTCTTCATTTTGACGCGCATACGTCATCATTTTACCAATCAATGCTACCGCGCGTTGACCTGCATTCGCAATTTGTTTGGTGTTATTATCTAATTCAGACTTTAACGCATCGTCTTTCATATCATCACGAATGTCATTATTCATTTCGTTGTAGCCCAACATACACGCCAAAATGTTATTGAAATCGTGAGAAATACCGGCTGTCAATCGCCCCATGCTTTCTACTTTTTGAAGGTGATTGAGTTGCTGATTCAACTTTTCATTATTCTGATTTGCTATCAGAAGTTTAGTAACTAATTTTTCTTTTTGCGCGCCTTCTGAAATAAGGACTTCATTTTCCGTCTTAAATGATTCATTCAGAGTCGCAATCCTTTGTACCTTTTCTAATTCTATCGCACGTTTTTCTTTTTCGATGTTTTGAAACGCCAATTCTATATTCGCAATTTCTAATTCGTCAGCGCGTTTTTGTTTTTCGCTATTTTGGAATTCTAGTTCAGTAACTAATTTTGCTTTATGCACGCCTTCTGAAATAAGGTCTTCATTTACCGTCTTAAACTCTTCATTCACAATCGCAATTTTCTCGTATGCAAGTTCGAGTTCATCCGCGCGTTTTCTTTTTTCGGAATTTTGAAATGCCAGTTCTGTGTTTGCAATTATAAGTTCACTCGCGCGTTTTGCTTGTTCGAGATTTATTCTGTAGCTCGGGACGAAGCTTGCAGTTGTAGTGCAGTAATTTCACTGTAAGCAGCCACTAATTCACTAGAAATTTCCTGTTTTTTTTTGTAATGTAAATTAAGATCTTCAAGGTTTTTATTCGTTATGGCATTTATTTTTTCTTCCCAGATACTACGCAACATATTGACAATCATTTTTTCAGGTTTAGAAAGTGATTCTTGTTGATCACTATTTTCAGAGGTGCTGTGGGGCAATATATCAGACAATTCGGGCATGATTTCAGTAGGATGAACTTGCAATACTTTCGATAAACCTAAAACAGCATCGGTATTTAATGGTATGCGACCCAGCAAATAA
This sequence comes from Methylococcaceae bacterium, assembly GCA_014191975.1. Lineage (GTDB taxonomy): Bacteria > Pseudomonadota > Gammaproteobacteria > Methylococcales > Methylomonadaceae > UBA10906. Next base: position 34,353 of record BJHG01000016.1, read on the forward strand.
GCATTAAATGCGGATTGTGTATTCCATTCACATAAGTCTGCGACTTTTTCTTGCGTTAACCCTAATATTTTCTTTTTTGAATTCCAGATCAGCTTTAATTGTTCTGTATTCATTAATTGAATGGGTGTTAATGTTCCTTTTAGCTTCATTAGCTTCATTAGCTTCACCGTTTAAATTCCTAACTGATGTTACGCAGCTTGAAGTTTAGCTAATTCAGCATAAGCCATTTGAGTTGCACGAATGAGTAGTTTCGCACGCAAAGCAAAATGGTTAAGCTGATGTTTAATCTTCAAACATTCCAATTTGAAGAACCCATAAATCGACATAAAAACGTGAT
>BJHG01000017.1:0-7255 GCA_014191975.1 Methylococcaceae bacterium
ATCGCCGTTTAAGTAAAGATTATGAAGTCTTAACCGATTCAAGTACGGCGTTCATACATATTGCGATGATAAACTTGATGCTCGGACGGCTTTAAAGCAGATTTCTGACTTTTAAAACACGCACTAAATGATACCTGCTCAATTTAACTAATCACATCATTTTTACATGGAAAATAAATTGATAAATAATAATTTAGTTGAGTTGTTTCGACACAGAGCCATACAAACACCGCATAAATTAGCTTACGTCTATCTCAAAGACGGTATTATTGAAGAGGGTTGTTTAAGTTATGCCGAATTAGACGCGAAAGCGACAATCGGCGCGGTAGTTATTAAGCGCTATGTTCCCTCTAATGGGCGCGTTTTACTTTTGTACCCACCTGGTACAGATTTCATGATAGGTTTTGCTGCCTGTCTTTATGCTGGTGTTATCGCCATTCCCGCGCCACCTCCCGATACGGTTCGCTTAAAAAGAACCTTACCACGCTTAAAATCTATTGCGAAGGATGCCGAACCCAGCTTGGTTCTAAGTGATGGCAATCTCATCGCATCCATAAAACAGCAATCGAATAATGCCACGCAAGCGGCAATGGAAACTTTCTCTGTTGAGCATTGGTTGGATTATGCTGATTTAAACAATGCGTCCGCCGACGATTGGAAAATGCCCGAAATCAGCGACGATGCATTGGCTTATTTACAATACACTTCCGGTTCAACCGCTACGCCAAAAGGCGTAATGATGAGTCACACTAATTTGTTACACCATTTAGCGCAAATTCAACAAGCTTGGGCTTACGACGAAAAAAGTATAAGTGTTACTTGGATGCCATATTTTCATGATTATGGTTTAGTTGCTGGATTACTATTACCTTTATTTACGGGCATTCCTTGTTATATTTTATCACCGCTGACTTTTTTAAAACGGCCACTTCGCTGGTTACAAGCGATTTCAAAATATCGTGGTACACACACACAAGCTCCAAATTTCGCTTATTCATATTGTTTAGAAAAAATCACTGAAGCACAAATTAAAGAACTTGATTTGATTTGTTTAAAAGTTGCTAGCAATGGTGCAGAACAAGTGCGCTGGGAAACCGTAGATGCTTTTAATAAAAAATTTTCAGCTTGTGGTTTTCGTGCAGAAAATTTATATCCCGGTTATGGATTAGCTGAAGCTACATTAGCAGTTACTTCAAAACCAATCGGAACGTTACCGTTATTACATCAATTAAGCTCTAAGCAACGACAAAGCGACAATATCCAAAGCTCCTTGGTCAGTTGTGGGCCTCCGATTGGTGTAACGGAAGTCAAAATTGTTAAACCAGATACATTAAAAGTTTGTGAAGATGGCGACATTGGCGAAATTTGGATAAAAGACAAAGCCGTCGCGCAAGGTTATTGGCATAACGAATCCGCCACAAAAGAAACGTTCCAGGCTTATACCGATAACGGTGAAGGTCCGTATTTACGCAGTGGTGATTTAGGTTTTATGGGAGCGGGCGAATTATTTATTACTGGTCGATTGAAAGATTTAATCATTATCAACGGCGTAAATCATTATCCGCAAGATGTTGAGTGGACAGTGATTCAAGCGCATTCGGCGTTACGCCCTGAACATGCCGCTGCGTTTTCAGTGTCAGTGGATAATCAAGAGAAATTGGTTATCGTGGCCGAGTTAAATCAATCTGTCGTAGATTACCAAAGCGTTTTACAAGCCATTCGCACGGCATTAGCTGAAGTTCACGAGTTAGAAGTTTATGCCGTGCTTTTGTTGAAAAAAGGCACGATTTTAAAAACGTCGAGTGGTAAATTGCAACGCCAAGCGTGCAAACAAGCCTTTTTGCAAAATGATTTTGACCCGCACACGCAATGGCAACAAAAGTCTGCCGTTAAATTAAAAGCAATTGAATCAAAATCGCTTGCGGATTGGTTGGTTTCAAAACTCGCGGCGTCCTTAGAAATCAAGCCCGAAAGCATTGATGTGAATCAGGTTTTTTCAGTTTACGGGTTGTCGTCACGATTAGCGGTTAGTTTGGTTGGTGAATTAGAAGATTTTCTAGCGACAGCCGGCAATATTTTAGAATTATCTCCAACATTGTTGTGGCAATATCCAAGCATTGCCACGTTAGCGGCGTATCTCGAAACGGCGCAACAAGGCGTTTTGGCAACTACAAATGCTCAGAATTTCAGCAATGTAGAACAATCGTCAATTGCCATAATTGGCATGGGTTGTCGTTTTCCCGATGCCAATAATCCAACAGAATTTTGGGCGCAATTGGTAAACGGGCATGATGCCATCAAAGAAATTCCTGCGTCACGTTGGAATCCCAGCGACTTCCCGCAAATTAACACTTCCCGAGCGGGGCTTTTAAATAACATTGATTTATTTGATGCTGAATTTTTTGGCATCTCCGATAAAGAAGCCGATGCCATCGATCCACAACAACGTTTAATTTTAGAAGTTTCTTATGAAGCCTTAGAAAATGCAGGTATTGCGCCTGAAAGTTTGGCGCAATCTGAAACCGGCGTATTTGTGGGAATTAGCACCGACGATTATGCCGCGTGGCAATTTGGTACAATTGATAAAATCGATGCTTATGCCGGCACCGGTAAAGCGTTTAGCATTGCGGCAAATCGATTGTCATACATTTTGGATTTACGCGCCCCCAGTTTATCGATTGATACCGCGTGTTCGTCATCGTTAGTTGCAGTTCATCAAGCCTGTCAAAGTTTGCGTGAGCAAGAATGTTCATTGGCATTAGCGGCGGGGGTGAATTTGATTTTGTCACCGCAAATGATGATTGCCTTGTCTGCCGCCAATATGTTGTCACCCACGGGGCAATGCAAAACTTTCGCTGCGGATGCGGATGGTTATGGGCGTGGCGAAGGTTGTGGCGTAGTCATTTTGAAACGTTTAGCCGATGCTGAGCGTGACGGTGATTCTATTTTGGCTATCATTCGTGGTTCAGCGATTAACCAAGATGGCCGAAGTAACGGTTTAACCGCGCCAAATTTATCTGCTCAACAAAATGTCATTAACAAAGCCTTAGCCAATGGGCGTGTTGCACCTGAAACTGTAAGTTATATCGAAGCACATGGAACAGGCACGCCGTTAGGTGATCCTATCGAAATTGATGCGCTCCTAAGCGTTTTTCATTCGGCGAAAGAGCTAAACATCGGTTCAGTTAAAACCAATATCGGACATTTAGAAGCGGCTTCCGGCATTGCGGGATTGATTAAAGTCGTTCAAATGTTGCGCCACCAAACAATTCCCGCGCATTTGCATTGTGAAACGCGGAATCCGCTTATTAAGCTCAACGGCACAGGTTTTAACATTACGTCAAAAACCCAACCTTGGGTAGTTGAACAGCGAATTGCAGGCGTTAGCTCGTGTGGATTTGGCGGCACAAACGCCCATATTGTGCTGTCAGAAGCCAAAAAAACGGCAGTTTCAATAGAAAATACAAATGTTCAAGTTTTTACAATTTCCGCAAAAAGTGCGGCAGCGTTAAACGAATTATCGCAACGTTATTTAGATTTTATCGAACGCGAAGGTTTAAATTTAAATTTTGCTGATTTATGTTACAGCGCAGCATTGGGACGCACAGCATTTGCATATCGAACTGCGATTGTGGCGGATACTTTGGACGATTTACGTCAACGTTTACAAGAGAAAATCCAACAAACGCCATCCGCAATCGCTAAAGAACCGAGAAAAATTGCATTTTTATTTACGGGGCAAGGGTCGCAAATTAAAAAAATGGGCTGGCAGTTATATCAATCGGAGCCGATTTTTAAAGTTGCCTTGGACGCATGCGCCGAATTATTAAACGACGAATTGCCTTTGCCACTGATTGAAGTCATGTTTAATGAAGACGATAGTTTACTTAATCAAACTGGCTATACCCAGCCGCTGTTATTTTCGTTGCAATATGCGTTGGCGAAATTGTGGGAAAGTTGGGGCGTAAAACCCGCTATTTTTCTCGGTCACAGCGTGGGCGAATATGCGTTAGCCTGTTTGGCGGGTGTTTTCGATTTGCCGGACGCGATTAAACTTATCGCCGCACGCGGTCGCTTTATGCAAGTGTTACCCACGAATGGTGGCATGGCGGCGGTTTTTGCCGACGCTGAAACAGTCGAAACGGCAATCAAAAATGTGTCTGGAAACGTCGTGATTGCGGGTTATAACAGCGCACGCTTGCACGTTATTTCGGGCGAAAAAGACGCGATGGATACCGTTTGCGAAAAACTGCGCGGACAAGGTTTTAGTTCGCAAATGTTAGCGGTATCTCATGCGTTTCATTCGCCGTTAATGCAGGACATGTTGGACGCATTTGCAGACGTGGCAGGTCGTTGCAATTATCGACAGCCAACCATCGCCATTATTTCGAGTTTAACGGGCAACCTTATCGACGCTGAAATGAGTACGCCCGATTACTGGATTCAACACATTATTGAACCTGTGCGTTTTTCCGATGCTGTAAATGCGTTGTTGGCTGAAAATTGCCATATCGCTATTGAAATCGGCGCACAACCGCATGCGTCATCGATGGCACAACAGGCAAATGGTGCAGAAAATGTGCAATGGTTGCCGAGTTTGAAACGGAGTGTAACTGATCGAGAGGTTTTATTAAATGCAGTCGCCAAACTATTTCAACAAGGTGTGACGCTTGATTGGCGCAGTTTTTACAGTGTCAGCACACATCAACGTTTAACGAATTTGCCAAATTATCCATTTCAACGTCAACGTTATTGGTTGGACGTATTGCCAACGTTCGCACAATCTCATTTGCCGCAAACCGAAAAATCGCCACAACTTTATTATCAATGGCATTGGAAAGACACGCCGTTGGTTGCGACTGAATTTACCGAATCACAAACATGGTTGATTTTTGCAGATAAAACAGGTGTTGCGAAAAAATTAGCGGAAGCACTTATTTTATTGGGACATCAATGCCATTTAGTTTTTGTAGGTCAAACAAATCGAGCGTTGTCGTCAGGTTTAAGTTGGGAAATTGAACCTTCAATTTCAGGTTTGAATTATTTACAAGCGCAGTCTTTATCAACGACACGAGTGATTCATTTGTGGAGTTTGGATTTAAGCCCAAATTTATCAAACGAATTGTCTGAGCAGGCGTTATCGTGTTTTAGCGTGATGCACATTTTGCAAAAACTGCCACTGGAAAGTTTGTGGTTAATTACGCGAAACGCAAATAATCAGCCTAATCAAGCCCCATTGCGAGGAATGGCAAAAGTTGTTACCTTGGAATATCCCAAAATTTTTAAAGGACAAATCGATTTAAGCAATGATGTTGATATTTCGTCGTTAGTCTCAGAATTAAACGCAAAAAATATCGAATTAGCCGTTTCATTAAAAGGCAATCAACGCTATGTCGGGCGTTTATTACCTTATGAATTAACAAAAGCGGCTATTGAATTTAATGCTAACGGCACTTATTTAATTAGCGGTGGTTTAGGCGCATTGGGTTTGCAAATTGCTAAATATTTGGCTGAAAAAGGCGCAAAAAATTTGATTTTATTAGCGCGACGAGCAGCAAATGAAGACCATCAAACAACGTTGGACGAATTCAAAAAATTAGGTTGCCAAGTTCACACATTGCAAGCAGATGTATCCTCTGAATCCGATATGAAACGCGTTGCCGATGAACTTAAAAACTTCCCACCCTTACGCGGTATTATTCATGCTGCGGGTGTGGCTGCGGATAAGCCATTGTCGCAATTAACCGAAGAAGATTTTGTGCGTGTCTTGCAAGCCAAAGTACAAGGCGCGAGTTTATTGCACGCATTAAGTTTAAATTTTGAGTTAGATTTTTTCTGTTTATTCTCTTCAATTGCAGCGATTTGGGGAGCGAAAGAACGGGCTGCTTATGCGGCTGCAAATCAATTTTTAGACGCGCTCAGTACCTATCGTCAAACACAAAACTTGCCAGCCATCAGTTTAAATTTAGGTGCATGGCAAGGTGAAGGCATGGCGGCGAATTTAGAACGTGAATTAGCGAAAAGTGGCATGAACGCTTTGAAATCCGCGCAAGTTTTAAATGATTTACCACGAATTTTAGCGCAATCCATTTCGCAACTGATTATTGTTGATGCTAATTGGATAACGTTATCAGAGTTATTTTCCGGTTATGTAGGCGCAAATTTATTTGAGCATCTTGTTAAAGTAAAAACGACGTTTGAGCCTGCTGTTCAAGCAAATAATTTTCTTGAAACATTGGGTCGCACCTTAAAAAATGAGCAATCTACGTTATTAAGTGAACGTTTAAAAATGGAGTTGAGTGAAACATTAGGGTTGAAAAATAACAAAACAGTTGATGCTGAACGTGGTTTTTTTGAAATGGGCATGGATTCGTTGATGGCAGTGCAGTTTCGAATGCGATTAAACAACCTATTAGATTTACGTTTGCCTGCCACGTTGGCGTTTGATTATCCAAACATTCAACATTTGACAGCGTTTTTATTGAATCAATCGGCGGATAAGCTGACAACGAACATTCAAAATGTAGAGCTGAATCAACTGAATGCAGCAATTGAATCTGAACTCTGCGCGTTGGAAAATTTATTACGGAATGACGGCTAATGGACATGATGAACGGTAGAATTTTCAACGCGCTGAAAGGCGCACGTCAAAAAATTGAACAATTGCAACAAACTGATTCGGATGCGATTGCGATTATTGGCATAGGATGTCGTTTTCCTGGTGGCGTAGATAGTCCCGAAAGTTATTGGCAATTATTGTCACAAGGCATTGATGCGGTGAGTGATATTCCTGCGTCGCGTTGGGATAAACAAACATACTACGATGCCGAACCGAATACAGCAGGTTTTACGAATACGACTCGCGCCGCATTCATTGATTCGGTCGATCAATTTGATCCGCAATTTTTCAATATTTCGCCGCGTGAAGCGACAAATCTTGATCCGCAACAACGTTTGATTTTAGAAACATCCTGGGAAGCGTTGGAACGTGCTGGACTGATGCCAGAACGTTTAGCGGGTACGAAGGCAGGCGTTTTTGTCGGGATTACGACGAATGATTACGCGCAATTGTCGGATGAATTGGGACGTTACGATGCCTATTTTAATAGCGGAAATAGTTTAAATGTTGCCGCGGGTCGTTTGTCTTATACGTTAGGTTTCACAGGCCCAAGTATGGCAATTGATACGGCGTGTTCGTCTTCATTAACGGCGGTGCATTTAGCGTGTCAAAGCCTTAAACAACGCGAATGTCGAT
>BJHG01000017.1:7355-34176 GCA_014191975.1 Methylococcaceae bacterium
GCCGCGGGTCGTTTGTCTTATACGTTAGGTTTCACAGGCCCAAGTATGGCAATTGATACGGCGTGTTCGTCTTCATTAACGGCGGTGCATTTAGCGTGTCAAAGCCTTAAACAACGCGAATGTCGATTGGCATTAGCAGGCGGTGTGAATTTGATGTTATTAGCAGAGAATTTCGTTGCCTTGTCACAAGCGGGAATGCTGTCAAGCGACGGACATTGTAAAACGTTCGATGCGGCGGCAAATGGTTATGTACGCGGTGAAGGCTGTGGTATGGTGGTGTTGAAGCGTTTGAGTGATGCACTTGCCGATAAAGACACAGTTTTAGCGGTGATTCGCGGTTCGGCAGTGAATCAAGATGGCGCAAGTGCGGGTTTAACGGTGCCGAATGGCATTTCACAACAAGCCGTGATTGAACAAGCGCTCGCAAACGCCAAAGTCCCCCCCGATTTAATTCACTACGTCGAAGCGCATGGAACTGGAACACCATTGGGCGATCCAATTGAAATCAATGCGTTGGCTACTGTTTTTGCTGCGTCGCACAGCGTCGAAAATCCGTTGCTGGTTGGCTCCGTGAAAACCAATATAGGGCATTTGGAATCAGCGGCAGGTGTGGCGGGGCTGATTAAATTGGTGTTATCGCTTCAACATCAACAAATTCCGAAACAACTTCATTTTCAAACGCCAAACCCACATATTGAGTGGCAAGATTTACCGATTAAAGTGGTGAATGCACCTATTACATGGCTTCGCGGTGAGAAACGCCGTTTGGCGGGCGTGAGCGCATTTGGTTTTAGTGGCATGAATGCCCACGTTATTGTTGAAGAAAGCCCAATGGTTGTGGAAAATACTTCAGCGTTTGAACCCTGCTATTTATTGCCAATTTCGGCAAAAAGCGAGGCGGCTTTAAAAGCCCTTCAACAGCGTTATGTCGATTATTTTTCGCGTAATCCAAACGTGAATTATGCGAATGTTTGTTACACGGCAGCAGTTGGACGACAACATTTCCCTTGCCGTTCAATGCTTCCAGCAAAAACGGTTTCGCAAGCAATTCAACAACTTCAAACGTTGTTGAAAGGCGACCAGGTTATTTTTGAAGATGCAAACAGCGTTGAAGCCCGCTATTTAGCAGGTGAAAAAATCGATTGGGCGGCGGTACATAACCATCAAAAATTACCCAAAATCGTGTTGCCAACTTACCCATTTCAACGTCAGAGTTATTGGCTGGCGACGACCAAATCCGATACAAAAACCTTGAATTCTGGGCATCCGTTGTTGGGGGTAAAAATTCCGTCTGCATCGAAAATCGTACAATTTCAAACATTGTTCACGCTCGAACAACCGATATGGTTAGCGGATCATCGTTTGCCGCCGCACGTTGTTTTTCCTGCGACGGGCTACATTGAATTAGCCTTGGCGGCTGGGGAAAAATTATTCAACACCACACGGCTTGAAATCCAAAATTTTGACATTCGACAAGCATTGATTGTGGATTCAAAAACGTTGGTACAAATTATTTTAGAACCTATCGAAAGGGATTATAAATTTACGATTTTTAGTTGCATCGAAAGTCTTTTACATGAAGAAAAATGGACACTCCATGCGGAAGGTCTACTCGGTTTAAATGCTGAAAAACCACTTTTAAATCCGTTAGTAAAAGCCGAATTTTCTGAAACGTTAGCAGCGAATATTGAAGCGTTTTACGACAATTATCAGCAACAAGGATTGGATTATGGCGAGAGCTTCCAAGGTGTTCGCAATTTCACAGTTGAAAATCAAACCGTTTCGGGTTCAATTGTTTTAACGACGCATTCTAAAAATTATGTGTTGCATCCCGCGTTGCTCGATGGGTGTTTGCAATTGTTGAAAGCCACCTTGCCCGCTGAAAATACGCAGCGGTATTTGCCAATCGGTTTGGAAAGACTCACGCTTTATCGCGCGGGAATCGAAGCTGTTTTTTGTCGCGCGACGTTTGTAGATCGAGGTGATTATTATCAGGCGAATTTGCAAATTTTCGACCGTAACGGACAGACGGTTGCCGCGATTGAAAAACTTACCCTTCGAACTGTGAGTGCCGAACAGTTACAGCCTAAAAAATTACTCGATAGCTATGAAATTAAATGGCAAAAACAGCCACTCGAAGTTGTTAATGAACAAAATTTAAGCGGTGAAAATTGGCTGATTTTTGTGGAACCAGGCATTTTAGCAGCACAATTTGAAACGGCATTACCGAATGCGATTTTGGTAAAAAGTGGCAAGTCGTTCCAAAAAATGGATACCAAAAACGTGCAAATCAATCCGATGGAATCATCGAATTACGACACATTGCTGACAGATTATCCAAGTTTAGACGGCATTATTCATGCGTGGAGTGAAAATTTTGTCGAGTTTGGCGACGTTAAAAAAGCTGATACGTTCATCGAACAGGTGCAAAAACACAGTTGTGGCAGCGTGTTATTATTGGTTCAGGCTTTGAAAAGAGCGGAATTATCACCGTCACTAACGCTGATAACTCGCGGCGCACAGGCCGTTTATCAAAACGCAATGCCCGCGCAAAAATCGCTCAATTTATTACAAGCTCCGCTGCTCGGTTTGGCAAAAGTGATTGTACTTGAACAGCCCGAATTGCATTGTTTGCGACTCGATTTGAATCCTGACGAATCTACGAATGATGACGCGAAAATTATTGTTCAGGAATTACAAAATCGCATAATTGCCGAAGATCAAATCGCCTATCGTCACGAGCAACGCTACGTTCCGCGTTTACACAAACGTAAAAACGTTTCGATTTCGAAAAAACCACGTCGCCTCCAGCTCAATGATTATGGTATCGATCAATTGCAATTAGTCGAAACGACATTTAAAAAACCAGGTTCTGGACAAGTGCAAATTCGCGTCACGGCGAGCGGGTTGAATTTCAAAGATGTGCTGCACGGGCTCGGCATGTTAAAAGAACCCAATTTTTCAGCGCAAACTTTGCCCTTCGGATTTGAATGCGCGGGCATTGTCGAACACGTTGGCGACGGTTGTGATTTTCATATTGGCGAGCGCGTAATGGCAGTTCTCACGCCGTCGAGCATGGCGGATTTCGTCAATGTCGATGCGCGTTATGTTATCAAAACGCCCGCTGGTTTGAGCGACAGTGACGCGGCGGCAATACCGTTAGCGTATTTGACCGCAAGCTATGGACTGGAAAGTTTGGCGAAAGCAAAAATGGGCGAAAGCATTTTGATTCACGCAGCAGCAGGCGGTGTCGGTCAAGCGGCAATTCAAATCGCGCAATTTCATGGGCTTGAAATTTTTGCCACTGCACATCCTGATAAATGGGACATGTTGCAAAATCAAGGTATTCAGCACATTTATCATTCTCGTCATGCGAATTACGCCGACCAAATTTTGGCAAAAACTAACGGTAAAGGCGTTGACATTGTATTGAATAGTTTGACGGGCGATTTCATTGATGAAAATTTGCGTTGTTTAACACAAAACGGACGATTTATTGAAATTGGAAAACTCGGTATTCGCACGCCAGAAGACATGCAACATAAGCGTCCCGACTTGGATTATCAAGTTTTTGAATTGGGCGACATTGGTGAAAAACAGCCCGAATTGATTCAAGTTTTATTCAAAAATTTGGGAGAACGTTTGCAAACTCAAACGTTGAAACCGTTACCTGTGCAGCTTTATCCGCTTGAACGCGCCTCCGAAGCCTTTCATTGCATGGCGAAAGCCCAACATCGTGGCAAAATTGTATTGACGCATACCGCAGGACAAATTTTGCCACAACGCACTTATTTGATTACGGGTGGTTTGGGCGGATTGGGATTGAAATTCGCCGAATGGTTGATTTCGCAAGGCGCGACGCATTTGGTATTGAATAGTTTGCACGTCACCAATTCGGAAACTCACACACAGATTGAACAGTTCAACAAAACCGCGACGGTTGAGGTTTTTGTTGCCAACATCGGGCAATTGTCCGATGTGCAAAACTTATTTACTCATATTCAAAATACATTGCCACCGCTAGCAGGAATTATTCACGCGGCCGGTAAAATCGATGACGGCATGTTGCAAAAATTGGATTGGGCACGCTTTGAAAGTGTGGCACAACCAAAAATTAACGGCAGTTGGTATTTGCATCGTTGCAGCGAACATTTGCCGCTTGATTTCTTTGTCGAATTTTCATCCGCCACCGCGTTACTCGGCGCACCCGGCCAAGGAAATTATGCTGCCGCTAATGCGTTTCAAGATGCGCTCGCACATTATCGAAAACTGAAAAACTTACCTGCATTGAGTATCAACTGGGGACCTTGGGGCGAAATCGGAATGGCGGCACGATTGTCTGAGAGTGCCAATAATTATTGGCACTCTCAAGGTATTTCCCCGCTCAATCCAGGAGTGGCATTGCAAACGCTGCAAAATTTATTACGTGAAAATAAATCACAAATCGCTCTTATGCAAATTGACTGGTTGCGATTTAGTCGAAATTATCCCTGCGCATTGCTCAACGATTTAGCGAATACAAAAACTTTACAGAAAAATGCTTTGTTAAATTTTGTTGAACAATTAAACGCCCAACCAGCTGAACAACAACGAAATTATTTGAATGAATGGTTGCGCGAACAAGTTTGTGCGGTATTGGAATTACCAAAATCGACGGCGATTGAACCTCGTCAACGTTTATTTGATTTCGGTTTGGATTCGCTGATGGCCGTCGAATTAAAAAATCGTTTAGATAAGGTGACGACTAAAAAATTGCGCTCAACATTGGTTTTCGATTATCCAACATTGGAAACATTGAGTCAGCATTTGGCGAATCAACTCTTAATCATTGAACCTAAGCATGCGCTTCAATCCACTCTGGAAATACCAAAAAACCTGGATTTACTTCAACTTGGTGATTTATTCGACGCATTGGAAAATATTTCCGATGACGAAATTACACAAAAACTTACACACTAGGAATTATTTATGATGCCAGATGAATGTGGAACCCGTGAAGGTCAGTTACAAAAAACTATCTTTCAAATCATGCAGCAAGGCGGTTATTGGGATGCCATTATGAACGGTGATTCTGAATTGGACAGGGTAAAAGTATTTTTGCAAACATTGGCAGGTGAAATACCTGCTGTTGTTAACGACATGCAAAAACCCAATGTATTGCCTATTTTTCCTGGCCTCAATTATCAAGCCGTGCATGATAAAGCGAATTATCCGTGGGCGGCACAACTTGAAAATGCGTTTACAACTATTCGGGATGAAATTTTAAATATCCCTGCCGAATGTGGATTTTTAGGTTATGAAGGCGGTTTAGCCGCTGAAAATATGTGGTCAGTTATCCCAATGTATTACATGGGAACGCCGATTCACGATTTTCAACAATACTGCCCAAAAACGGTTGAAATTGTAAAAAATTTACCGAATCAGTGTTTCGATTATCCGTGGGGCGATTGTTTATTTTCGCGTCAAGCTGGCGGTTCCCATCTTATCGCGCATTGCAGCGTCGATTCCTTTAGATTGCGAGCGCATTTAGGTATCGATATTCCTGAAGACTGTGAAATGCGCGTGAAAGACCACTTTTTACAATGGAAAGATGGTGAAGTTTGTATTTTTGAAGATTCGTTTGAGCATGAAGTTTGGAATCGAAGCGATAAACCACGTACCGTGTTAATCATCGATTTTTGGCATCCTGATCTAACCGAAATAGAAAAAGAAGCGTTAACCGCTGGATTTAGAAAATCCGAAATGCGTGCCTTAATGTGTCAATTTCGTTTAGGTGATCACCGCGAACGTTTTGAACCCCAGTTATTAGCAGCATTCAAAACAGAAGATGCGAGTTTAAATTTAGCGCATTATTGGTCGCACGCCAGTCGTTTAGTGTAAAAATATAAATTTTTTTATCCACCACCTTATCAAAATCATTTACTAATTCTCATGGCAGAAGAAACTTTATCACAACGAATGGCGCAATTTTCCGCTGTTAAATTAGCCTTATTAGCCGAGCAACTTAGTCAGCAACGGGAAATTATTCAATCTGAACCAATTGCGGTCATTGGTTTAGGGTGCCGTTTTCCTGGTGGCATTGATAGCCCTGAAAGCTATTGGCAAGCGTTATGTGATGGTTTAGAAACGATGGAAGAGGTTCCAGCGGATCATTGGGATTCACAAACTTATTTTTCCGCCGAACCCAATCAAGTCGGAAAAATTTCGAGTCCGTGTGGCGGATATTTAAAAAATGTTTATGATTTTGATCCGCAATTTTTCAATATTTCGCCGCGTGAAGCTTTGTCTTTGGATCCACAGCATCGTTTGTTATTGGAAGTCGCATGGGAGGCGTTGGAAAATGCAGGGCAGTCTTCTGAAGAACTTTTTAATAGCCCGTCGGGCGTATTTGTTGGCGTTGGAGCTTTTGATCACGGATTACGGCTTTTGGGCGGCGATGAAACTGCGATTGATGCGTATTACGGCACAGGCAATGCGTTTAGCGCGGCCGCGGGTCGTTTGTCTTATACGTTAGGTTTCACAGGCCCAAGTATGGCAATTGATACGGCGTGTTCGTCTTCATTAACGGCGGTGCATTTAGCGTGTCAAAGCCTTAAACAACGCGAATGTCGATTGGCATTAGCAGGCGGTGTGAATTTGATGTTATTAGCAGAGAATTTCGTTGCCTTGTCACAAGCGGGAATGCTGTCAAGCGACGGACATTGTAAAACGTTCGATGCGGCGGCAAATGGTTATGTACGCGGTGAAGGCTGTGGTATGGTGGTGTTGAAGCGTTTGAGTGATGCACTTGCCGATAAAGACACAGTTTTAGCGGTGATTCGCGGTTCGGCAGTGAATCAAGATGGCGCAAGTGCGGGTTTAACGGTGCCGAATGGCATTTCACAACAAGCCGTGATTGAACAAGCGCTCGCAAACGCCAAAGTCCCCCCCGATTTAATTCACTACGTCGAAGCGCATGGAACTGGAACACCATTGGGCGATCCAATTGAAATCAATGCGTTGGCTACTGTTTTTGCTGCGTCGCACAGCGTCGAAAATCCGTTGCTGGTTGGCTCCGTGAAAACCAATATAGGGCATTTGGAATCAGCGGCAGGTGTGGCGGGGCTGATTAAATTGGTGTTATCGCTTCAACATCAACAAATTCCGAAACAACTTCATTTTCAAACGCCAAACCCACATATTGAGTGGCAAGATTTACCGATTAAAGTGGTGAATGCACCTATTACATGGCTTCGCGGTGAGAAACGCCGTTTGGCGGGCGTGAGCGCATTTGGTTTTAGTGGCATGAATGCCCACGTTATTGTTGAAGAAAGCCCAATGGTTGTGGAAAATACTTCAGCGTTTGAACCCTGCTATTTATTGCCAATTTCGGCAAAAAGCGAGGCGGCTTTAAAAGCCCTTCAACAGCGTTATGTCGATTATTTTTCGCGTAATCCAAACGTGAATTATGCGAATGTTTGTTACACGGCAGCAGTTGGACGACAACATTTCCCTTGCCGTTCAATGCTTCCAGCAAAAACGGTTTCGCAAGCAATTCAACAACTTCAAACGTTGTTGAAAGGCGACCAGGTTATTTTTGAAGATGCAAACAGCGTTGAAGCCCGCTATTTAGCAGGTGAAAAAATCGATTGGGCGGCGGTACATAACCATCAAAAATTACCCAAAATCGTGTTGCCAACTTACCCATTTCAACGTCAGAGTTATTGGCTGGCGACGACCAAATCCGATACAAAAACCTTGAATTCTGGGCATCCGTTGTTGGGGGTAAAAATTCCGTCTGCATCGAAAATCGTACAATTTCAAACATTGTTCACGCTCGAACAACCGATATGGTTAGCGGATCATCGTTTGCCGCCGCACGTTGTTTTTCCTGCGACGGGCTACATTGAATTAGCCTTGGCGGCTGGGGAAAAATTATTCAACACCACACGGCTTGAAATCCAAAATTTTGACATTCGACAAGCATTGATTGTGGATTCAAAAACGTTGGTACAAATTATTTTAGAACCTATCGAAAGGGATTATAAATTTACGATTTTTAGTTGCATCGAAAGTCTTTTACATGAAGAAAAATGGACACTCCATGCGGAAGGTCTACTCGGTTTAAATGCTGAAAAACCACTTTTAAATCCGTTAGTAAAAGCCGAATTTTCTGAAACGTTAGCAGCGAATATTGAAGCGTTTTACGACAATTATCAGCAACAAGGATTGGATTATGGCGAGAGCTTCCAAGGTGTTCGCAATTTCACAGTTGAAAATCAAACCGTTTCGGGTTCAATTGTTTTAACGACGCATTCTAAAAATTATGTGTTGCATCCCGCGTTGCTCGATGGGTGTTTGCAATTGTTGAAAGCCACCTTGCCCGCTGAAAATACGCAGCGGTATTTGCCAATCGGTTTGGAAAGACTCACGCTTTATCGCGCGGGAATCGAAGCTGTTTTTTGTCGCGCGACGTTTGTAGATCGAGGTGATTATTATCAGGCGAATTTGCAAATTTTCGACCGTAACGGACAGACGGTTGCCGCGATTGAAAAACTTACCCTTCGAACTGTGAGTGCCGAACAGTTACAGCCTAAAAAATTACTCGATAGCTATGAAATTAAATGGCAAAAACAGCCACTCGAAGTTGTTAATGAACAAAATTTAAGCGGTGAAAATTGGCTGATTTTTGTGGAACCAGGCATTTTAGCAGCACAATTTGAAACGGCATTACCGAATGCGATTTTGGTAAAAAGTGGCAAGTCGTTCCAAAAAATGGATACCAAAAACGTGCAAATCAATCCGATGGAATCATCGAATTACGACACATTGCTGACAGATTATCCAAGTTTAGACGGCATTATTCATGCGTGGAGTGAAAATTTTGTCGAGTTTGGCGACGTTAAAAAAGCTGATACGTTCATCGAACAGGTGCAAAAACACAGTTGTGGCAGCGTGTTATTATTGGTTCAGGCTTTGAAAAGAGCGGAATTATCACCGTCACTAACGCTGATAACTCGCGGCGCACAGGCCGTTTATCAAAACGCAATGCCCGCGCAAAAATCGCTCAATTTATTACAAGCTCCGCTGCTCGGTTTGGCAAAAGTGATTGTACTTGAACAGCCCGAATTGCATTGTTTGCGACTCGATTTGAATCCTGACGAATCTACGAATGATGACGCGAAAATTATTGTTCAGGAATTACAAAATCGCATAATTGCCGAAGATCAAATCGCCTATCGTCACGAGCAACGCTACGTTCCGCGTTTACACAAACGTAAAAACGTTTCGATTTCGAAAAAACCACGTCGCCTCCAGCTCAATGATTATGGTATCGATCAATTGCAATTAGTCGAAACGACATTTAAAAAACCAGGTTCTGGACAAGTGCAAATTCGCGTCACGGCGAGCGGGTTGAATTTCAAAGATGTGCTGCACGGGCTCGGCATGTTAAAAGAACCCAATTTTTCAGCGCAAACTTTGCCCTTCGGATTTGAATGCGCGGGCATTGTCGAACACGTTGGCGACGGTTGTGATTTTCATATTGGCGAGCGCGTAATGGCAGTTCTCACGCCGTCGAGCATGGCGGATTTCGTCAATGTCGATGCGCGTTATGTTATCAAAACGCCCGCTGGTTTGAGCGACAGTGACGCGGCGGCAATACCGTTAGCGTATTTGACCGCAAGCTATGGACTGGAAAGTTTGGCGAAAGCAAAAATGGGCGAAAGCATTTTGATTCACGCAGCAGCAGGCGGTGTCGGTCAAGCGGCAATTCAAATCGCGCAATTTCATGGGCTTGAAATTTTTGCCACTGCACATCCTGATAAATGGGACATGTTGCAAAATCAAGGTATTCAGCACATTTATCATTCTCGTCATGCGAATTACGCCGACCAAATTTTGGCAAAAACTAACGGTAAAGGCGTTGACATTGTATTGAATAGTTTGACGGGCGATTTCATTGATGAAAATTTGCGTTGTTTAACACAAAACGGACGATTTATTGAAATTGGAAAACTCGGTATTCGCACGCCAGAAGACATGCAACATAAGCGTCCCGACTTGGATTATCAAGTTTTTGAATTGGGCGACATTGGTGAAAAACAGCCCGAATTGATTCAAGTTTTATTCAAAAATTTGGGAGAACGTTTGCAAACTCAAACGTTGAAACCGTTACCTGTGCAGCTTTATCCGCTTGAACGCGCCTCCGAAGCCTTTCATTGCATGGCGAAAGCCCAACATCGTGGCAAAATTGTATTGACGCATACCGCAGGACAAATTTTGCCACAACGCACTTATTTGATTACGGGTGGTTTGGGCGGATTGGGATTGAAATTCGCCGAATGGTTGATTTCGCAAGGCGCGACGCATTTGGTATTGAATAGTTTGCACGTCACCAATTCGGAAACTCACACACAGATTGAACAGTTCAACAAAACCGCGACGGTTGAGGTTTTTGTTGCCAACATCGGGCAATTGTCCGATGTGCAAAACTTATTTACTCATATTCAAAATACATTGCCACCGCTAGCAGGAATTATTCACGCGGCCGGTAAAATCGATGACGGCATGTTGCAAAAATTGGATTGGGCACGCTTTGAAAGTGTGGCACAACCAAAAATTAACGGCAGTTGGTATTTGCATCGTTGCAGCGAACATTTGCCGCTTGATTTCTTTGTCGAATTTTCATCCGCCACCGCGTTACTCGGCGCACCCGGCCAAGGAAATTATGCTGCCGCTAATGCGTTTCAAGATGCGCTCGCACATTATCGAAAACTGAAAAACTTACCTGCATTGAGTATCAACTGGGGACCTTGGGGCGAAATCGGAATGTTGAAAGACTTACAAGTACAAGACCAGCAGCGCGTGTTGAAATTAGGGTGGCAACAAATTGAATTACAACAAGGTTTAGCTCTTTTTGAATCGCTGTTACCCCAAACTGTGACACAAATTGGCGCATTAGATTTGAATTGGATGCAATATTGGAAAAATTCATTAACTGCCATTACACCCGAGTTTTTGTCGGATTTGAAAGCGCAAACAGCGTCACAGCTTGTTGCCATAAAAACAGAAAGTTTCATTGAACAACTTACCGCATTAAATTTATCTGAACGTCATTCGGCATTACAAGACTATCTGCATGACAAAGTAAAATCGGTGCTAGGCTTGAAGACTACGATTCTAAAACGTCATCGCTTTTTTGATTTAGGGTTGGATTCGTTGATGTCGGTCGAACTCAAAAATCGATTAGAGCATGATTTGAAAAAGACTTTATCTTCGACTTTGGTGTTTGATTATCCAACCTTGGAAGATTTACACGGACACATCACACAAGATGTGATTCCTGAATTATTTATTAAGGATAAAAATCAATTCATGGATGGTGATATTACAGAACTTTTAGCCCGAGAATTAGCAGAATTAATCGGTAAGTAAAATTAAACGCAGAGAATCACTTACGGCCATGAAAAGTACCTTAATAGAACAAGCTCAACATAACATTTGGAACAAAATTCGTTCTTCGATAAAAAACAGTACACCCACATTGATTACGGTAGGACTGTTATTGACTTTAACACTTGTGTTTTTTTTCAACAATATCGTTATCACTATTAACTCAGGCGAAGCGGGAATTTTATATCGACGTTTCAAGGGGACGAATGCGGATTACATTTATCCAGAGCAAGTACATTTTATTTTGCCATGGAATAAAATGTATATTTATCAAGTACGTACTCAAGCAGTTAATCATCAAGTGGTCTTACTGACAAATCTTGGCTTACCAATTACATTGAAATTGTCTATTCGTTTTCATCCCGATTATGAAATGTTGGGTGTTTTGCATCAAAAAGTAGGCCCTGATTATGTTGAGCGAATCATCATGCCTCAAATCGAATCTGTTTTAAGAAAAAATATTGGGACACTTGATGCCGAAGATGTTTATACCAATAGAGCAGGTATTTTAAATAAAATCATTTGGTTAGCTGTTGAGGAAACGTCACGCAATTACATTGTGGTTGAAGACATCATTATCAGATCTATCGAATTGCCAGATGTTATTAAATCAGCCATTGAAGCAAAGATAGTTGAACAACAAAAACTAGCCACTTACGATTTTATGCTCCAAGTAGAAAAAAAAGAATCTGAAAGAAAAACGATTGAAGCCAATGGAATTCAAAATTATCAAGCCATTATTTCTAAAACGCTGTCAGATAAATTGATTAAATGGCAAGGCGTACGCGCTACGTTGGATTTGGCAAAATCTGAAAATGCAAAAGTAGTCATTATCGGTTCTGGTAAAGATGGAATGCCTGTTATTTTAGGCAATCCATAATAATTGCAATGTGTTGCACACATTAATAGAAATGGACGTAAAAATGGATAAAAAATTGGTTCACAGTGTGTTTTTGCATATCAGTCAAGCCTTTCCACATCACACGGCGATTTCAGAAGTAAACGGAAATATATCCTACGAAAATTTAAATCAGTATGTGAATCAAATTGCAGTCCTGCTAATCGAACAA
Source organism: Methylococcaceae bacterium (assembly GCA_014191975.1). Lineage (GTDB taxonomy): Bacteria > Pseudomonadota > Gammaproteobacteria > Methylococcales > Methylomonadaceae > UBA10906. The sequence continues at coordinate 19,859 of BJHG01000017.1, forward strand.
GGAATACAAAAGGGTGACGTTATCGGTTCGTCAATTGACCCAAGTATTGACTACGTTGCCTCTATGTTAGCTGTGTTAAAGGTAGGCGCGATTTTCATGCCGCTAGATGCTGAAACACCGAAAAAACGTCTTGCATTTGTTTTTGAAAAAACAGCTCCGAAACAGATTATTAGGAATAACACAGAGCTTGCTGATTATTCTATTCCCGTGACATTGTTACCTGCATTTCAAGCGAATAAATGGATTGCAGAACCCGACATAATGGTAGATGGTAACGACAGTGCTTATATCATTTTTACATCTGGTTCGACAGGTTTCCCCAAAATCATTGAAGGTCAACATAAAGGTTTGAGCCATTTTATTCACTGGGAAATCAAAACATTTGTATTAGATGGAAGTGCACGAGTCAGTTGGTTGGCTCCGCCGACGTTTGATGTCAGTTTGCGTGATATTTTTGTACCGTTATTATCAGGCGGCACGTTGGTTATTCCGGACGCTGAGGGACGCAAAAAAACATCTTATCTAACAATGTGGTTAGCTGAAAATGCCATCACATTATTGCATTGCGTACCGTCAATTTTTCGTGTATTAACCAAAGAATTTAAAGATACTCCGAATTCAAAGCTACCCGATTTGCAAAAAGTTTTATTGGCTGGCGAGCCGATTTATGCCAAAGATGTGACGGCGTGGCGCGAATTATTTGGTGAACGCATTGAATTGGTAAATCTTTATGGCCCTTCTGAAACGACATTAGCGAAAGCCTATTTTTCAATTAAAACGCTACCTTCTCAACCGCAAGCCATTATTCCCATTGGGCAAGCAATTTCAAATAGCGTGTTGTTGATTATCAAAAATCATCGGTTGTGTGCATCAGGTGAAATTGGCGAAATTTTTATCAAAACGCCTTTTCGAACTAAAGGCTATTATGGTGATGCTGAATTAACGGCGACGGTTTTTGTGCAAAATCCTTTGCATCAGGATAGCGAAGATATTGTTTATAAAACGGGTGATATGGGACGTTATTTAGAAAATCACGTCGTGGAATTTTTAGGTCGCCAAGATAATCAAGTCAAAATTAACGGCGTTCGCATCGAATTAACCGAAGTTGAACAAGCAGTATTAACGCACGACTTGATTGAACAAGCCGTGGTCATCGCGCAAGATGGCGTTTTAGTTTGCTATTTTGTAGCATGTGAACCCCTGACGAATGACGAGTTACGCGACCATTTGCGTCAATGGTTACCGTCTACCATGTTGCCCACTTTTTTTGTTTCGTTGACCGAAATGCCGTTGAATTTACACGGCAAAGTCGATAGAAAAGCTCTGCCTAAACCGAATGAATTACTTTACGGCGAAAATTTTCAAGCACCCGAAAATGAGATTGAAAGCGAGCTTGTTGAACAATGGCAGCAATTATTGGGGCTAACAAAAATTGGCGTAACACACGCATTCATTGATATGGGCGGCGATTCCTTAAAAGCGATGCGAATGATTGCAGGGATTTATAAAGCGTTCAACGTAGACATCAGTTTGAAAGATTTTTTCGAGCAGCCGACCATTCGCCATTTGGCCACGTTAATCGCTAAAACAAAAACAGACACACAGCAGAACATTTTGCCTTGTGCGGAAGCGGCGGATTATGCCGTTTCGCATTCACAAAAACGGTTGTGGTTGATGGACAAAATGCACATTGATTCAGTCGCTTATAATTTGCCTGAAACATTGTTATTTAAGGGCGAACTCAATATCGATGTATTACGAAATTCGTTACAGGTCGTTGTAAATCGTCATGAATCGTTGCGAACTCGCTTTATTGAACGTGACGGTGAACCGCGCCAGGTTATCGAAAATTTCACAATTAAATTGCCGCTGATTGATTTAAGTAATGCTACAGATGCGGACGCACAAGCCTTGATTTGGGTTAATGATGATTTGAGATTGCCGTTTAATTTACAACACGCGCCACTTTTTAGAGCGTGTGTGTTGAAACTCGCGCCACAGCGTCATGTTTTATTGTTTAACATTCATCACATTATTAGCGACGGTTGGTCTTTGGGTATTTTAACTCGCGAATGGTTAAGTGCGTATCGTGATTTGACGAGTGGTTATACGCCGTCATTTATACCGTTGAGCATTCAATATAAAGATTATGCGGCGTGGCAAAATGCGTATCTTGAATCCGAAAAATCACTTAAACATCGTGATTATTGGTTAGAAAAATTGGCTGGCGAATTGCCGATTTTAGAATTCCCTACGGATTATCGGCGTCCAGCCGTCCAAACATTTAACGGCGAAACGCTGCATTTCAAATTGCCTGATTTCGTACTGCAACAATTCAAAGCCCTCTTAAATAAAAACCAAGTTAGTCTTTTTATGGGCTTGTGTGCGGTAGTGAAAATTTTATTGCACCGTTATTCAGGTCAGCAAGATGTCATTTTAGGCACTCCCGTCGCGGGTCGTAGCCATGCTGAATTAGAAAATCAACAAGGTTTTTACGTTAATACGTTGGCATTACGCGATTTTATTGAACCCGAAAAATCGTTTGAAACGCTTTTAGAACAAGTCAAAATCACTGCCACAAATGCCTTTGATTATCAGCTTTACCCGTTTGATGTGTTAGTCGATGATTTGACTTTGCAACGCGATATGAGCCGCTCGCCGATTTTTGACGTGATGTTGGCATTGCAAAATAACGAAGCAGGAACGCCTGCCATTGAAGGGTTGAGTATTGAACCGTTTGTAAAAGAAAATCATTGGGATATTAGCCGTTACGATTTGTTATTTCACTTTGGTGAAGACGTAGAAGGTTTAGCGCTGGATTTAAATTTTAATCCTGATTTGTATTCGGAAAAACGAATGCAGCGCATGGGAACGCACGTTTTACAGTTATTCGATGGTATTTTAAAACAACCGAATGACGCAATTGCGACCTTGCCAATGTTCAGTTTTAGTGAAGTTGAACAATTGGCTTCATTCAATCCTTCGCCCATCGACATTACAAAACAAACGATTGCAGATGCGTTTGAACAGCAGGTTTTGCGAACGCCAAATCAAGTGGCGTTGATGTCGCCGACTGTTTCACTGACTTACGAGCAATTGAATCAACAAGCGAATGGTCTTGCTGAAAAATTACAATCGTTAAATCTTGAACGTGCCGTGGTTGCCGTTTATAGCGAGCGCATCGATGTGGTATTGATGTTGGCGTGTTTAAAAATCGGTGCGGTGTATTTGCCAATTTATAGAGACTTACCCGTGCAACGGATTCAATTTATGTTGCAAGACAGCGACTGCAAATTGATTTTACATCGTACCGAAACCCCATTACCCGAAGCGTTATCAACTTATGCTAATTTAGCGTGGTCGAATGAAGTTGAGAATGAAGCCGCTAATCCGAAACGTGAAATTTCGCCCGATGACGTGGCTTATATTTTGTACACATCAGGTTCAACAGGGCATCCAAAAGGCGTGAAAGTTAAACACGCTGGCTTCGTAAATATGGCGTTGGCGCAAATCAGCGGTTTCACGGTAACGGCTGAAGATACCGTTTTACAATTTGCGTCGATGGCTTTTGATGCGTCGTTGTCGGAAGTATTTATGGCGTTGTTGAGTGGCGCGAAATTAGTCACTATCGAACAAGCAATTATTAACGACACGACTGAATTTGTGGCTTATTTGGCACGTTACGGCGTGACGCACATCACATTGCCGCCAGTTTATTTACAAGCTCTGCAACGTCAACCTTTACCCACATTAAAAACTTTGATTACCGCTGGTGAAGCCGCAAACATTGACGATGCGCTTTTTTACGCCAAACAATGCAACTATTTTAACGCTTATGGTCCAACCGAAACGTCGGTTTGTGCGTCGTTTTACCGCGTGAATCCACAAGGCGATTATTCACAACGCATTCCTGTAGGTTCGGCAATTTCAAATTTAGAATTTTACCTGCTCGATGATGCGCTGAATCAAGTGTCGATTGGCGTAACGGGTGAAATTTATATTGCAGGAATTGGTGTTGCAGAAGGTTATATCAATGCGCCCGAGTTAACCGCTGCAAGTTTTGTTTCAATACCACAATTTTCAAATTCTGCACTGTATAAAACAGGGGATTTGGGGTGTTGGAATGATGCAGGACAAGTCGAATACTTTGGGCGAAAAGACCAACAAGTAAAAGTTTCGGGCTATCGAATTGAAACGGCTGAAGTCGATTTTGCATTGCGTCAATTTCCTGCTATCAATCAAGCTGTCGTCACCACACAGCGCGATGCGAATGGTCAAAATGCTTTATGCGCTTATTACACACGCGCCAAAAAAGTCGAATTATTTCCTTCAATTGCAGAGTTTTATGTTTATGACGATGTGGTTTATGGCAGCATGGCGACGGATTATGCGCGTAATGATCGTTATCGCGCCGCGTTTGGCAAGGTTTTAAACGGCAAAACGGTGGTCGAAATTGGACCAGGTCCCGAAGTGATTTTAAGCCGTTTGTGTTTGGAAGCGGGGGCAGAAAAAATTTACGCCATTGAATTGCTCGAAGAAACCTATCTCAAAGCGAAACAAACATTAAAACGTTTGGGGCTGGAAGATAAAATTCAACTGATACACGGTAACGCGATGACGACCGAATTGCCTGAAAAAGTCGATTATTGTATTTCTGAAATCGTTGGCGGCATCGGTGGCTCGGAAGGTGCGGCGAAAATTATCAATTCAGCACGGCGGTTTTTAAACAATCCACAAAATATGTTGCCAACACGCAGCTTAACCAAAATTGCCGCCTTTTCATTATCTGAAAATGATTTTGAATTCAATTTCTCGGCGATTGCCGCACATTATGTAGAACGTATTTTTACCCAAGTGGGTTATCCGTTTGATTTACGTTTGTGTGTCAAAAATTTTGCCGAAAGCGAGATTTTAACAAATGCGGACGTGTTTGAAGATTTAGATTACACGCATGAAATTCCGTTAGAAACCAAACACGAAATTTTATTGAATTTTGAGCAAGACAGCCTTTTCACGGGCTTTTTGGTTTGGCTCACGCTTTATCCCGATGCCGATGAAGTGATTGATATTTTGTACAGCCAAGACAGTTGGATTCCTGTTTATTTGCCGGTTTCAATTACGGGAATTCCCGTGTCGAAAGGCGACGTATTTAAGGCAACATTGCAACGTAAGTTGTGTGCAAACGACTTGAATCCTGATTATTTTATCGCTGGCACGTTGACGAAAATCGATGGTTCAATGCTTCCTATTTCGTATTCGGCATATCACGATCAGCCGCAATTTAGAGCCAGTGAGTTTTATCAACGTTTGTTTGCTGAAAATGCACAAATTCCGCTGCGTCCAATGCTTGCAGTTGAGGAATTACGCCGCTTTTTGGCAGAATCGTTACCTGCTTATATGATTCCGACGCATTTTATCGAATTAGAAAACTTACCGTTAAGCGTGGCGGGGAAAATCAATTTGAAAGCGTTACCCGCGCCCTTTGTCGTTGAACAAAACGAACAGTTTTCCGCGCCCACGACGGATATTGAAAAACAGTTGGTGGAAATTTGGCAAGATGTTTTAGATCAATCGCCGATTGGTATTCATGATCATTATTTTCATCGAGGCGGCGATTCGATTCGGGCGATTCAAATTGTGGCGCGACTGCGTGACCGTAATTTAAAACTTGATGTGCGTGATATTTTTCAATATCCAACGATTTACGAATTAGCCACGCAAGTTAATGAATTGGTTAAAACGATTGATCAAAGTCCTGTCACAGGCAACGTGCCGTTAACGCCGATTCAAGAATGGTTTTTTGCTCAAAATAATCCCGCGCCACAGCATTTCAATCAAGCTGTATTGTTGAAATTTAATCAGCGCGTTGAAAAAGAGAATCTGCAAACGGTGTGTGAGGTGTTGCATTTTCAGCATGATGCGTTACGAACGCAGTTCGAAATTGAAAATAATGTCTGGGTACAGAAAATCAGCGCACCGCATGAATTTTCAGGATTGCAGGAAGTTAATTTATGCCAATCCGTTGAATCCGCACAAGCGATGCAACACCACGCAGATTTAGTACAAGCCGCCATTGATTTAAAATCTGGTTCGTTGTTCAACGCGGTTTTGTACCATTTGCCAGAATGCGATTATGTGCTTTTATTCTGCCACCACTTGGTGATTGACGGCGTTTCGTGGCGCATTCTGTTGGAAGATTTTAGTGCGGTTTATCAGCAAATTCTAAATCAACAACCGATTGCGTTGCCCTCAAAAATGGATTCGTTCCAACGTCACGCCGAACAATTGTTGAAATATGCCGAAAGTAGCGATTTGAATCAGCAATTAGCCTATTGGCAAACGGTGACGGCGAACGTTAATCCCAAACCTCAAGCAACAAGTGGCGCGACCGTTGCTGATGTAGGTGAATTTTCACTCAATTTAAATGAAGCCGATACGCATTTGTTACTAACCGATATTCACCGTGCGTTCAATACGCGGATTGATGATGTTTTATTAGCTGCCTTGGCAATAAGCGTTTATCAATGGCGCGGCGATTCACAAGCGCTGATTGAAATGGAAGGGCATGGGCGCGATGAGTTGGCGGATTTGAATACGCAACGCACAGTCGGCTGGTTTACAACCGCTTATCCAAAATTGCTGCATTACGATTCACAACACGATTTGGCGATTTTGCTCAAAGAAACGAAAGAATCATTGCGTAAAATTCCGAACAAAGGCATCGGTTACGGCGTGTTGCGTTATTTGGGCAAATATTCCGAGTTAGCTGTCACGCCTGAAATCGGTTTCAACTATTTAGGTCAAATGAATGCCGAAGATAAAAATGAGTTGTTCAGTATTGATTGGCAAGGTTTAGGCGAAGCGGTCAGTTCGCAAATGCCACTTGCACATGAGTTGGATATTTTGAGTTTGGTTGATAAAAGAAGCCTTTGTATTCATATCAGCTACAACCAACAGCGTTTTTCGACGGACAGTATTCGTCAATTTGGTGAGTTGTATTTGCAGAATCTGTCGAAGTTGTGTGCATTTTGCATGGCACAAAACAGCAGCGAAATTACGCCTTCCGATTTAACCTATCAAGAGATGAGCCTTGATGAACTTGATTCACTTTTCGCAGAATAATGTTAAATAAAGAAAACTTACAAGATATTTATCCCTTGTCACCGATGCAACAAGGGATGTTATTTCACGCTTTGCATCAGCCAAAAAGTCGAGCGTATTTCGAACAAATGCGCTACGAAATCGACGGCGTTTTGGACGTGGAAATTCTAAAACAAAGTTGGCAACTGATTCACAATCGGCACGACGTATTACGCACGGTTTTTGTTCATAATAAATCGGCGAAACTATTACAAATGGTGTTGAAATATCGAGAAGTCGATTTTGTGTTTGCCGATTTGAGTACGTTAGATTCAAATCAGCAAGCCGAACACATTGCCAATTTTCAAGCGCATGATAGAGCAAAGGACTTTGATTTAACAAAAGACCGTTTGTCTCGCGTGTCGTTATTCAAAATGCAACCAAATCGTTATGAAATGATTTGGAGTGTACATCACATTATTTTAGATGCGTGGTGTTTTGGAGTGATTTACGGCGAGTTAATGAATTGTTATCAAAGTTTATTAAATAAACAACCCGTTCACTTGCCCCCTGCGCCCCCTTTTAGCCGTTACATTCAATGGTTGGAACGACAAGATAAAACGACCGCGCGTGATTTTTGGCAAAATTATTTGAAGGGTTACGATGTTGCCGTCAGTTTGTACGCGCAGCCGTTGCAGGCGGATGATTATTCTTACGGAAAACAAAAAATTTGTTTATCAACACTCGATTCGGCAAACCTCAAAGACGCTGTTAGAAACGCAAAAGTTACTTTAAATACCGCTATTCAAGCGGCGTGGGCATTGATATTGAGCGCACACAATAATCGGAATGACATTGTGTTTGGCATGACAGTTTCGGGGCGACCTGCGGAGGTGGTCAATGTTGAAAAGACCGTCGGGCTTTTTATTAACACGGTGCCGTTGCGAATTGTCATCAATCATTCGCAGGACTTGATAGAGTTTTGGCAAACGGTTCAACAACAAGCCTTAATCAGGGAGGCGCATCATTATTACTCGTTGTCAGAAATTCAAAGTTTGAGTGAGCTTAAACAAAATTTAATCAATCACGTTTTGGTATTTGAAAACATTCCGCAAGCGGACGATTCCGCGGCGCAAGCAAATAATTTTGTGATTAAACAAACCGATATGTTTGAGCATCCGCATTATCCGTTCATGCTGTCCGTCAGTCCCAATGCTGAAATTGAATTAACGTTGACTTATAACCAAGCGGTTTTTAGTGATGTGAAAATTAAACGAGTTGCCGAACAGTTTTGTCATCTTCTTGAACAAATGGCGCGGAAACCGAATTGTCTTGTCGTCGCGAATCTTTCAATTTTGCCGGCATCACAACACAACCAAATTTTAAATGTATTTAGTGCAATTTCGCCTATTGAAAGTCGTCCGTTATTACTCGATTTATTCGCGCAACAAGTTTGCAAGCAGAAAAAGATTGCGCTGACCGATGATAAACACCAGCTGAGTTACGACGAATTGAATCGTCGCGCCAACCGTTTTGCACATTATTTGATCAATACTTTTGCGTTGAAAGCAGAAGATAAAGTGGCGGTTTTATTGTCGCGAAACGTAGATTTAGTAGTTGCCTTATTGGGTATTTTGAAAGCGGGGGCTGGGTATTTGCCATTGGATACGATGTATCCGAAAGCACGAGTTGACTATATTTTGGAACACAGTCGAGCAACGTTAATTATCGCCGATGATTTAACCGCGACGTATGTTATTCCAACTATCACCATTGAAAATGCCGTTAAGCAGTGTGCAATCGAATTGAATCCTGATATTTTCATTTCACCCGACCAATTAGCGTATTTAATTTATACCTCGGGTTCGACGGGACAACCAAAAGGTGTGATGGTCGAACACGGTAATCTTGCGGCTTTTTGCACGAATTTACACGTGCGTTTTGATTTTAACGAACACGATAAATTGTTGGCATTAACGACAGCGAGTTTTGATATTTCCGTTTTGGAATTACTTGGCTCTTTGACGCTCGGAATGGAAGTTGTCATTGCTTCAAATTCCCAATGTCAAACTCCAGGCGCAGTGATTGATTTGATTAAAGCGCACAAAATCAAATTATTACAAGCCACGCCGTCACGGTTGCAATGGTTAATCGCGACCAAAGAAATTTCTGAACTTTCTTCTTTGCGAATTATTTTAGTTGGCGGTGAAGCCTTATCTGAAAATTTGGCAACGCAACTTAAAGTATTAACGACCACACAAATTATCAATGTGTACGGTCCTACCGAAACGACAATTTGGTCAACCTGCAAACGATTGGATAATAGTCCATTAACCATTGGCACAGCGTTAATGGGGGAGGGTGTTTATATTTTGTCGTCTGAGCGTAAATTACAACCCGTCGGCATTATTGGCGAAATTGTGATTGCAGGTGAAGGCGTGAGTCGTGGTTATTGGCAAGATAGCGAACGTACTGAAAAAGTATTTACGGCCAATCCGTTTAAGCCAAATCAGCGGATGTATGCGACGGGCGATTTAGGACGTTGGTTAGAAAATGGCGAAATTGAATGTTTAGGGCGCAACGATGATCAGGTAAAAATTCGGGGCTTTCGGATTGAACTGGGCGAAATTGAAAGCCAAACCCTGAAACATTCGGCAATATCACAGGCCGCTGTCGTGAATAGTGGTAAAGGCGAAAATGCGATTTTGAGCGTGTTTGTCGTCTTAGTTGACCCAGCGATTTACACCAATGAAACTATTTCCATTGAATTACGTCAGCATTTAGCACAATGGCTGCCAGACTTTATGATTCCGAATTTTTTCGTCATCATCGAAAATTTGCCGCTGAACAGTAATGGAAAAGTGGATCGCAAAGCGTTGATTTCAATGTTAGGCGAGTTATCGGCCCCACAAACCCTTTATCGTGCGCCAAGAAGTGAGATTGAAAAACAAGTTGTGACTCTTTGGCAGCAAGTGCTTCGGCAGGATTCTATTGGTATTGATGATAATTTTTTCAATTTAGGCGGTAACAGCATCAATGCTATTCAATTAGTGACGCAATTGAGCAAATTGTATGGGAAAGAAATTTTATTGAATGATTTTTGGATACATCCGAGCATTTCAGCATTAACGGATGCTTTAGCCAGTGATCGAAAACAGTCGGTGATGATTCCACTCAATACGCGCCCGAATGCACAAATCGTTTTTTGTTTTCCGCCCATTTCTGGGTTTGGCGCAGTATTTCGCAGTTTAGCGGGGCATTTACCGTATGCGTTTTATAGCTTTGATATTGTCGCCGATGTAGACTTTGTAACTTATGCCATTGCAGCGATTAAACAAATTCAACCGCATGGAACTTATGTATTATTGGGCTATTCGGCGGGCGGCAATTACGCTTATAACGTCGCAACTGCCTTAAAAAACCAAGGTGAAGAAGTTCGAGCTTTGATTTTGATTGATAGCATTCGAATGACCCCCGATTCGATTTTGAACGCGCAAGAAAAAGAAGACGTTATTGCATGGGCGATACAAGAATCTCAATTGCCAGCGACATTAGATAAAAGCTTTATAGAGAAAACGATGCGGGCGTATTTAGATTTTATTTTGTATCATCCGAATCAAAGTGATTTAACGACTGATATTTTTTGTGTAAATGCACAAGAGCAAGAGGGTTTAGCGTTACTAAATGACGTATTTAATAAAAATTGGAACGATTCAACCCGTGGCAACGTGGCAACTTATCAAGCCAAAGGTAATCATTTTGAAGTTTTAGCCGAACCGCACATCGCACATAACGCTAAAATCATACAATCCGTATTGGAAAAATTATGAAATTATTAGATTTTTTTAACGTTGAAAGCCAAGTCCCCAAGAGGCAAATGATTTTCACCGCTCTGATTTCAGGTTTAGCAAACGGTTATTTGCTAATGCTGATTAACAAATCTGCGGAAGCGGTAAATAAAGGAGATGAAATTCAAACACAAAATCTTATGCTGTTTTTGCTTGATTTAGTGTTGCTCATTTACACTAAACAATACGCCTTAAAGCAAGCCACTTTCACAGTGGAGGATGCAATCAATCGCGTCAGAATTCGCGTCACGGATAAATTGCGGCATGTCGAATTGCCTTATATTGAAACGGCTGGTCACGCCAACATTTATTCCCGCATTACCCAAGACAGCAGTTTAATTTCAGAATCGGCAATTATTTTAATCAATGCCTGCCAGCAATTGATTGTGGTGTTTATTTGTTTGCTTTATGTCGCGTGGTTATCTATTCCTGGATTTATTTTGACGACAGCGGTGTTAGGTTCATCGGTATTGATGTATTTGTATAATTCCAATCATGTCAGTCAACAATTGCATGAAGTTTCGACTAAAGAATCAGAATTTTTCAACGGTATCAAAAGCATTTTAGTAGGTTTTAAAGAAATTAAAATAAATCGTAAAAAGAATGACGCTTTATTTTCACATATTGAAACGATTTCCAAAGAAGCAAAAGACATGAAAATTGCGACAGGGTTGTATTTCATTATTGAACTAATGTTTGCCCAAACTTCCTTTTATATTTTGTGTGCGAGTATCATCTTCGTTTTGCCAATTTTAAGTGCAACAAATATAGACCAAGTGGTAGGGATTACGATTGCAGTTTTGTTTTTATTCGGTCCACTCAGTATGGTTGTCAGCGCATTTCCCTTGTTTGCACGGGCGAATGTCGCGGTTGAAAACATCTATCAGCTGGAACATGAAATTGATTTGGCAAGCAAAGAAACCTCGGCAGCGAAATCACAAGCTCCTGTTTTTGAAAACCTCGAACTTGAACAAGTCACGTTTAATTATCCACCTCAAAATGAAGGAATCTCGTTTGGTATCGGGCCGCTAAATTTGACACTAACTCAAGGTGAAATATTGTTTATTGTTGGTGGAAACGGAAGCGGAAAATCGACATTATTAAAATTATTAACGGGGCTTTATTATCCATCATCTGGCAACATCTATTTGAATCATAAACCGTTACTCGCCAGCGACTACATTGATTACCGTGAATTGTATTCGACCATTTTTACCGATTTTCATTTGTTTGATCGATTATATGGTGTAGATGATATAGATGAAAAATGTGTTGATGCGCTGTTGAAAACGATGAAGTTAGAGAAAAAAACGACTTTTAAAAACGAACATTTTTCGAATACCGATTTATCCACAGGACAGAAAAAACGTTTGGCTTATATTGCGTCGGTGTTAGAAGACAAACAAATTTATATTTTTGATGAATGGGCTGCGGATCAAGATCCTGAATTCCGGCAGTATTTTTATGAAGTATTATTGAAAGATTTAAAAGCGAAAGGCAAAGCCGTCATTGCGGTCAGTCATGACGATCGCTATTTTTCATTAGCAGACAGAGTTGTAAAAATTGAATATGGTCAAACGTTATGAGCTTGAAGTCGTATATGATGATCCGTCAACAGTAATCAGGACAAAAAATTAAGCGAATTTTCTATCTGTTTCGAAATCCGCTAGTTGATTGCTGTAAACTAATCATTCAGCATTATTGTTATTTCTTACCACATACCCTTTTAAATAATGTTTCGTCAATACTGCCAGGTATTATTGCTCGAGGTTCAATCTTCATATTTGGATAAGAAAAGACAATTTCTCCTTCCTTCATATTTTCAGAATACCAAAACATATCTAAATGTCGGTCTGTTTCATCCGAACAATCATATTCATTTCGCGTTAGCATTGATAAATGCCTTGTATTATCCTTAGGGAATATCTGAACTGTTTTGTAATCGAGTAACTGCCACATTTTTACCTTGTTTCCATTCTTTCGTAGAGATTGAAAATCTATATAGGCCGTTTTTTCACCATCATCACTCCAACCAACTTTTGTCCACTCCGCAAAAACAGTCATGGGTAAATTCGATGAAGCCAATAGCAACAAAACTATAATCTTTTTCATTTTCTAATTCCAAGTTAAGTATAATTAATAGCAATTATAATTGAGGTAACACAAAATGATTAGCTGGATATTATTACCCATATTCGCCTTTCTTTCTTTCAAAGTTTCATACTTGTTCCTGCTTGGTGTGGTAATTATTTGTCTTTGTTGGTTAGCTGAAATCTGATTATTATGGTCAAGTTTTTAGGTTAATTACCGGTCATTTTTAATTTAAGGGTAAATTGACCGAATAAGTACAACAGCCGCTAAATCTGTAAGTTTAAATTAGTTAACGCAATAAAAGCTTCCCATACTGCTTTAAGTCCAATTTTTTACATGATGTATTAGTCATCAAAATTTGAATTATTTGAAAAATAGGTAGGAGATACTAATGAATGACAAACAGCTAGCCGCAGAATATGCTGCCAATCTTATTACCAATGGAATGCTAGTTGGCTTAGGTACAGGCTCTACTGCTAATTATTTCATCGAGGCCCTTGCGCGTCGCCAACATGAGGAACATCTTAGAATTGAAACCGTTTCTAGCTCGCCTATTAGTGCAGTGAAAGCTCGTGCATTAAACATCCCCGTACTTGCAATTGAACAAGTAGCAAAACTGGATGTTTATGTTGATGGGGCTGATGAAGTAACAGCAGATAAAACGTTACTAAAAGGTCGTGGGGCTGATTTAGTACGTGAGAAACTACTGGCCAGCGCAAGTGCCGAATTTTGGGTGCTGATTGATCCAAGTAAACAAGTTAGTCATATCGGTGAAAAATCCCCTATTCCTATTGAAGTAATGCCTTTTTCATGGCAATTAGTCAAACATCAAATTGAAGTATTGGGTGGACACTGTGAATTGAGATTGAATGCCAATAAAGATGGATTAGCAGTTACTTCTCATGGCAGTTTGGTACTCGATGCTCACTTTGATAGCATGGACCCTGATACACTAAACGGACATTTAAACAGTATAGCGGGTGTTGTGGAGCATGGTATTTTTTATCGTTTGGCCACTAAGATATTTTGTGGTTATCAAGAGGTTGTACAGGTCAATTAAAAAATATACACCATGCTCCTATTATATTCATGACTCAATGTTTAGTTGGTTTTATACCTTTGAAACTCGTTTTAATACATTACGAGAAATATTTATCTTAGTCTATCTAAGTGAGGCTCTTGCAAAACTAATGTGTTTTAATAGTGTGTGTTGGGATTAACCCATGCTAAACCATAATTTTTTAAAAATGTTGTTCATTCACAGGAGAATTGTCGCGAATAACTTGGTTTTTCTCAAAT
>BJHG01000018.1 GCA_014191975.1 Methylococcaceae bacterium
GTCTCATCCGATACTTGTTCTAATTCAGCCATCCCTTTGCGTATCGTTTTTGGATCAATATCAAAGAGCCTTGAAATATAATCAGTCCCTCCATGATTTAATTTCTCCGCTTCAATGGCGGCATATCGGCGTTTATCCTTTTCCGATAACGTGACAAAGAGACGTTGCATTTTTACTTCGATGTGCTTTTCATAACTGATCATTTGATAATTTGCCATGAGAAAAATTTAGGGGCTTATTATCTCATTTCAACTCATTAAATCGGGATATTATTTTTGACTGTATCCTAAGGCAAAAATCATGAAATACTTAACCTTAATAGCGTTATTTTTAGTTATCAGTCCATCCTATGCCGAATCGTTTGAGTCTATGCAAAATCAGTATTACCAACAGCAGGAAGTTATGAATCAGCGGAATCAACAGATGCAGCAGTTGCAAGAACAGCAACAACAACGGGCGCAGCAACAACAAATGCAACAAATGCAACAACAAAATCAGATAAAGTGGCAGCCTGTAGGGTCAGGATCCCAACGGATGTGGTAATGCTTGTTAAGATTAGACTCGATATAATTTGATCCCGAAAACAAAAAGCCCCGATTGCATCACGCCGTCGGGGCTTTTTTTGTGTAGAATTGCCGCATGAAAAACTTTCAACTCCCGAGTAACGTGCAATGAATAGCCAACAATTAGTGTTTCAATACGAAATTCTGCAACCCGATTTACAAAAACAAGTGTTAGATTTTGTGAGTTTTCTGATCAAACAACAGCAAAAACAAGTTGTTCAAAAAAGAACCGTTGGTGAATATAAAGATAAAATTCGTATTCATGCTGATTTTGACGCGCCGTTATCGGATGATTTTTGGATGGGCGAAGAAAAATGAATCGGTTGTTAGATACGCACACATTTTTGTGGCTTAGAAATGCACCTGAAAAAGTGTCGGAAAAAGTTTTAGGCGCTTATTTTGAAATGGACAATAACGTATTTTTAAGTATGGCGAGCGTGTGGGAAATGCAAATTAAATCTCAACTTGGAAAGTTGGAACTTGATTTGCCGTTTAAAACGATAATTCAAACGCAATGTATGAATAACGGACTACAGATTTTGCCAATTGAAACCTCTCATATTTTTGCATTAACGGAGTTGCCGTTTCATCACAAAGACCCTTTCGACCGCGTGATTTTGATTCAAGCAAAATTAGAAAATTTGAAACTGGCAAGTGTTGATAGCGTCTTTCATCACTACGATATTGAGTTGTTTTGGTAAATAAAAGCCCCGATTGCATCACGCCGTCGGGGCTTTTTTGTGTAGAATTGCTGCAGTTATTGTTTATCTTTGGAGTTGAAATGGAATTAACCGCTGTTTTTCAAAAAGTGCCAGAAGGTTATATTGCTTTCGTGGAAGAATTAACAGGCGCAAATACACAAGGCGCAACGCTAGACGAAGCGCGTAAAAACCTATTTGAAGCCATAAAAATGGTTGTGGATGCGAATCGATTTTTTACGACAAATTCAACCAATCCTTAAATTCCGTCAACGTCATAATCGGTGGCGCGTGAAAAATCGGTTTTATTTCTAAAATATCCGCATCACCTGTGACTAAAATTTCGGCTTGTCCAACCACCGCAAGAATTAAAAACATTTGGTCGTTTTTATCTCGAATTTGCGGCAAATCGTCAGGAATGGATTCAATTTTTACCGTTTCGGCATACGGCAGAAAATCCGCCAGCAATAAGTGTTGCTCGGCTTTCGTGAGTTTAAATTTGGGGTACGAAAATACGCGGATTAACTCACTTACCGTGTCTTTACTGGCTAATGGCGTGATGTCGCCATTTTGCCAACTGTGCCGCAACCACGCCATTGGCTGTTTTGAAAATAATAACGCCGAAATAATGCAATTTGTATCGAGTACGACGCGCCGACTCATACGGTTTCTTGCCTTGCCCACGAAATGGCATCATTCACATCTTGTTCGCTAATGCCTAAGGCTTCTAATTTTTCACGAACGGCATCGGCTTTTTGAATTCGCACTGGGGTAAGAATAATGCGCCCTGCATCAACATCCACATTGTAGTATTCCGAACTTCCGACAGACATCACGACGGCTTTTGGTAGGGTGAGTTGATTTTTACTGGTTAATTTCGCTAACATGGCAAATACCTAAAAAGTAATGAAGTAAGATTATATTACCAGAAAAAGCCCCGATTGCATCACTCCGTCGGGGCTTTTTTGTGTTTAATAAGCCGCTTGCCTTAACGTATCAACCGCCCACTGATTAAGACTTTTTCCTGATGCGCTCGCGGCAATTGAAATCGCAGCATGGTCTTCGGGTGGAATTCGCAACACAAATTTTCCTGAATAGGATTTAAATGGCTCAATGCCATCTTCTTGGCACGCTTCCAGAAAAACCTTGAGTGAAATCGCGCCTTCACGTCTTAACCCTTCGGCATCTTTTGCATAAAAATCTGCGCCGCCATTTAGTCCTAAAAATTCGCCACGAAACATATCAATGTCTGAATCGTAGGTAATGACCGCTTTCACGCCGTCAATGGTCATTTGGTTAATCATGGTTTTACTCCGTTGTTAAATAACCAATCACGCAAACTAGCTAACGCGCCTTTATCGGTGGTTGGTGTGGGATGTGGACGGTGAAACACGCGCCGTTCGCCGAATAATTTAATCAATACTCGTGAACCTTCACGTTCTTCAATTTGTGCGCCGAGTTCAAACAATAAGGCTTCAATATCTGACCAACGCACATTCGCAGAAGTTGGGCGTGCAAAAATAAGTTCGAGTGTTTTTTGATGTTTTCTTTTCATGGCGAAATAGTATCTATATTTAGTATCACAGTCAAACAAAAAGCCCCGATTGCATCACGCCGTCGGGGCTTTTTTGTGTTGTTAAAGTGATGATCGAAACGACGTCAATTCAGATGATTGTTTGAGAAAATTTTAGCCCAATTGAAAAGTACATTTTTATTAAAAGCAGCTGCCATAATCGAGCAGTAATTCATCACATTCAAAAAATAATCGTGGATAATCAACACGAATAAGCAGTTTTAAACCGTATTCAGCAAATACAGCGAATGTTAAAAATCTAGCACAAGCCGCCCAAATGCCAAGGCTGGTATTTTCCGAGCATCGCCAAATTGATACTGCCCACCAAATGACGGGTAAGCATAAAATAAAATACACGTCATCCCAAGCAGAAACAGTTAAAGTGCCTGATTTTGCTAATGTATCGGCAACATAAAAACAAACATTCAAAATTAAAAAAAACGGCCAAAACACCCACTTCAATTCTATTTCGCCATACCATGCAGAAAAAAGATAATTGTCTAACGATTTTTTCTGCGTATTTTTTTCTGCAAAAAACGAAGCTATAAACAACGCAACGAATAACGCAATGGAAATAAATAGCAAATCGAATTGACTAATGAAACCAATATCCGTGAAAAATAGCGGTAAAGAATAGATAAACATAATGAAATACGCCGTTTTTAAAAGTGAAAATAGTAGTTTGAAGCAACATTAAGGGTTATTTTTATGAAATAGCCCTTAATTTTTAACGCTTACTCGCTAATTTTTAACAACCAACCTGAGTCGCCTGCACAGTCATTTTGTCCACGCGCGACAATAGAAATCCGCGCATAATCGCCGCCTTTCAATAATGCAGGAAGTTTACCACTGACTTTAAATGATCCATTGTGTTCGGTGTCAATTTTGAGCGTGATGGGCTGATCTTTAATTGTGACTTTAATGGTATTCGGATTTGTATTTTCAGAAGTAGTGAAAGAAAAAGATGAGCCGGTCGCGACTGCTGAGTTCTCGGCAGGCGTGAAGTCGGAAAATTTAGGCTTAACGCACGAATTAGAGCTGCTACTACTACCATAAGCCCATGAATTAAGACTTATTGCCATTAAAATAAAAACCCAAACATAACTATATGGTTTCATTACCTTGCCTTATTTTGTAATTATACCGATTCGATTAAACCGGCATTACACGCTAACTTATTGTGACGTGCCCGTCAATATACGCATCAAAGACGAAAATTTTTTAGTTAAAATGCATTGCTACATTTTCTTGATTGATCGAAATAGCAAAGGAAAATACCAAAAAATTTTAACGTTAAGTGATGTTTTTGATAATGGCTTTGACAAACCATTGATTATTATCAATAAGTAATATCTAAAGTATCTTATTTCGCTATTTTAAATTTTAGTCCTACTATTAGCTACTTCGGTCTAATTTGCGATAACCAATCGCTTCGCTCAAATGTTGAATTTCAATATTGGGTGAATTCGCTAAATCCGCAATAGTTCGTGCCAATTTTAAAATCCGATGATACGCGCGATTCGATAAACCAAACCGTTCCATTGCCTGATCTAACAGTCGATGACTTGAATCCGACACTTCGCACCATTGTTTTACCTCTTTCGCGCTTAATGCTGAATTCGCTTTGCCGCTGCGAGCAATAGCAAGATTTCGTGCCGCAACCACTCGCGTCCGAATTGTCGCGCTACTTTCTTCACCGTCTGGCGAACCACGTCGCAACAAATCGTGCGACACGCGTGGAACTTCCAAGTGCATATCAATTCTGTCTAAAAGTGGCCCTGAAATTTTCGTCCGATAACGCCCAACTTGTTCCGAACTGCAATGACAACGCCCCGACGCATCCCCCAAATACCCGCACGGACACGGATTCATTGCCGCAATCAATTGAAAACGCGCTGGAAAATCCACTTGCCGCGCCGCGCGTGAAATCGTGATGTGTCCCGTTTCTAACGGTTCCCGCAACACTTACAACACTTTTCGATCAAACTCAGGCAACTCATCCAAAAACAACGTGCCGTAATGTGACAACGAAATTTCACCTGGACGCGGATTACTTCCACCGCCGACTAACGCCGCTGCCGAAGCCGAATGATGCGGCGCACGATAAGGCGGACGTAACCAATTCGCCACGTCCAAACCTTGATCACTAATCGACGCAATTGCCGCCGTTTCTTGCGCTTGTTCTTCGGTTAAAAACGGCAAAATCGTCGGCAATCGTGCCGCCAACATGGATTTCCCAGTTCCAGGAGGTCCCAGCATTAACAAATTGTGTGCGCCCGCTGCCGCAATTTTAAACGCGCGTTTAACGTGATATTGCCCGTGAACGTCTGAAAAATCCAACTCGTGCTGAATTTCCGTCGGTTGCGGTTGTTGATACGTCGTTTGAATCTGCGTTCGTCCATTCAAATGAGCGCACACTTCCAACAAATGCGCCGCTGGTAGAATTTCCACGTTTTTGACTAACGCGGCCTCGGCGGTATTTTCTTTGGGCAAAATCAGTTGCCGATTGCAATCTCGGGCTCGAATTGCAACCGGTAAAACACCGGTAATCGGACGCAATTCACCGCCCAACGACAATTCACCCACGCATTCATATTTATCCAAATCCTTGGTTGAAATCTGACCGCTTGCCGCCAAAATTCCCAACGCAATCGCCAAATCGAAACGCCCACCTTCTTTTGGCAAATCGGCAGGTGCAAGATTCACCGTAATGCGTTGCGCGGGGAAATCGAAACGGCAATTTTGAATCGCGCCACGCACGCGATCTTTACTTTCTTTCACCGCCGTTTCAGGCAAACCCACGATATTTAACGCGGGTAAACCATTCGCAACGTGAACTTCAACGGTCACTAAGGGCGCGTCAATGCCAGAACGACCGCGACTGTAAATGACGGCTAAACCCATGTTAGTAAACTCAATCTTGGGTTGGTGCGACGGAGGCTTCCAATGCTTCAACACGCTTTTCAAGAGCTTCCAAATTCGTGCGCGTTTTCGCTAACACTAATTTTTGCACTTCAAATTCTTCACGAGTGACTAAATCCATTTTGCCCAACGCGCTTTGTAAAACAGCCCGAAAGGTTTTTTCTAAATCGTCTTTGACTGTGTGTAAAGCAGGCGGAATTACGCCAGCTAACTTATTTGCCATCTCATCAATTGTTTTTGCATCGAACATGATTCTTCTCTCAAGTTAAGCCGGTAAACGATGTTCACGGCAAATTTTATGGGTTTCAATTTGCCAAACTGGCAAACGAGTTTTTCTACAAGTGTAGTGATTTTCTTCGACGTTAAAATGAACGCATGAATCATCACAAGAACCAAAACTTTTAATGTCACAACTTTTTTGTAATGTGAATAACGTCATTCGCAACGCATCGTCTAACGTGGCGTATTGTTTCGATAAAAC
Organism: Methylococcaceae bacterium; assembly: GCA_014191975.1. Lineage (GTDB taxonomy): Bacteria > Pseudomonadota > Gammaproteobacteria > Methylococcales > Methylomonadaceae > UBA10906. The sequence continues at coordinate 6,238 of BJHG01000018.1, forward strand.
AGCTTGTTGTGCCTGATTAAAAACGTCATCGTTATTCGCATTTTTAAGTAACAATTCACCATTTTTTGATAATAATAGATGTGTCACACGCGCGTCTTCTTCATCTAATTGTTTTTCGATGTAGCCTTTACGCTCCAATACTTGCAACGTTTGCGATACAGTTCCTTTTGTCAACCCAAAATACTCGGTCAAGCCAACGGCGGTGTTGCTGTAACTGTTATAATCATTTAAATAATCAAGCACTTGAATATGAATTGGTTGCAAGCCTAATGTTGCATGTTTTTTGCGTTCTTCAGCACGAATTAACGTGCTAATACGCTCAATCAATTTAAAGGTAGATAAATTCTGCATTGATTACGCAAACGCCTTTTTGAAAAATTCAGGCTGTGCCATTGCTGCGTGATGAATGTCGAGATTGTAATAAACAGTTCCGAAATCTTTGTTAGCGCAATCATCAGCGCGGAATGTTAACGCCGTTTTACTTGCAATTGTTGCACTCCACCAGCCTGATGGATAAATACATTGCGGGAAAAATAGCGTTTGTTTATGACCAAAACCAGCGGTTTGCATAGCACCACGCATATCTTTGATTAAATCTAAATGTAATAACGCAGATTCACTTTGCTGAACCAGCATCCCATCTTCCGCTAAACATGCCACACAATCACGGTAAAACGCTTCGCCGAATAAACCTTCCGCAACACCAACAGGATCAGTGCTATCAACAATAATTAAATCGACTGAATTTGGCGCGGCATCTTTCAGCCATTTTATACCGTCAATAAATTTCAAATCTGCGCGCGCATCGCCATTTGATTCACATAACTCTGGGAAATAAATTTCTGCTAAACGTGTGACGCGTTCATCGATGTCAATTTGTACCGCTTCTTTCACGTTTGTGTGTTTTAAAACTTCACGCAACGTCCCGCAATCACCACCACCGATAATCCAAACACGTTTTGGATTTGGGTGCAAAAACAACGCAGGGTGACTAATCATTTCGTGATAAAAGAAATTATCGCGTGTTGAAACCATTGTGCAACCATCAATTACCATCAATTTACCAAACGTTTCGGTGTCATAAATTTCTAGTTTTTGAAATTCCGATTGCTCTTCGTGCAGCTTTGCGTTTATTTTCAGAGAAAAAGCAGTCCCAGTTGACAACATTTTTTCAGTGAACCATTCGTTTGAATTCATTGTTAAAATCCTAAAAAGTTAAGTAATAAAATCATTATAGTTGGATTCGTGTATTGCTTGCACCTTGAACAGTTCGATTTTGTAGCAATTCCATCAAAATGCTATGATTAGCTAACTTAAGCAATCGTGTGTCCTAATGGCAGATATAAGAAAACGTAGCCGTTCACGTTACGAACAACAACCCTCTAATAATCGTAAAAATAACAAAAAATCCTTTTCATTTCCATGGCTTGGTAGCCTATTTTTAATAGGAATTGGAACTGGTGGCTTTTTCTTGTTTGGTTATTTGGGCATTTTAGATTATAACGTTCGCCAACAATTTGAAGGCAAACGTTGGGCAATTCCTGCGAGAGTTTACGCTAGTCCGATTGAGCTTTATTCGGGTTACAACATGAATGCGATGCAATTTGAAACGCAATTAAAAGCATTACATTATCGAATTGACAGTACATTGGTGGCTGAGGGAACTTACGTTAAAAAAGGTTCACAGATTTCATTAAAAACACGCCCCTTTAATTTCTGGGACGCACCACAAGAAAGTAGTTTAATTCGTGTTAGTTTTACGGATTCTACAGTCGAAAATATCACCGATTTAAACAAACGAGAAACTGACGTTGCTTTATTGCGTTTAGATCCTGCACAAATAGGAACACTATATCCAAATATCAAAGAAGATCGCGTTTTAATTAAATTAGAAGACGCACCTCAAGCATTGATTGATGCGTTATTAGTGTCTGAAGATCGAGATTTCTATCATCATTTTGGGTTGTCATTTCGAGGCATAGCACGAGCGATGTTGGCCAATTTAAAAGCAGGTGGAATGGTTCAGGGGGGCAGTACAATTACACAGCAATTGGTAAAAAACTTTTATTTAAGTTCTGAGCGTAGTTTGACACGCAAAGTGAATGAAGCATTTATGGCATTAATTTTGGAATATCGTTACAGCAAAAATGAAATTTTGGAAGCCTATTTAAATGAAATTTATTTAGGACAAAATGGAAATAGCTCGGTACATGGTTTCGGTTTGGCGAGTGAATTTTATTTTAACAGTGCTTTAAAAGATTTACCGCTGCATCAATTGGTTTCATTGGTTTCTCTTGTCCGAGGACCGTCGTATTATGATCCACGTCGTTCATACGAAAGAGCATCGCAGCGCCGTAATTTAATTCTTGATGAAATGGCAACGGCTCAAGTAATTACCGCAAAAAAGGCTGCTGACGCAAAAGAAAAATCGTTGGGAGTGATTACAAATGCCAATCGCTCAGCGAACTTATATCCGTATTTTTTAGATTTGGTGAAACGGCAATTAAGTCAGGAATATAGAGAAAAAGATTTAACGTCTGACGGATTAAGTATTTTCACGACTTTAGATACGCGTGTACAAGATACACTTGAACAAACGATTAAAAAACAACTTGTGCAACTTGAAAAATTACCTAAATCAACAGGGAATTTAGAAGCTGCTGCTGTTGTAACTCGTCGTGATAGTGGTGAAATTGCTGCATTAACAAGCGGGCGTGAAGTTGTCTCATCTGGTTTTAATCGAGCATTAGATGCCGTTCGCCCAATTGGTTCGTTAATTAAACCCCTCATCTATTTAACTGCGTTAAAAAATTCAGAAAAATATACCATTACCACCTCAGTGAGCGACACTGAAATCGTTGTGCAAAATAAAGGTAGTGAACCGTGGATTCCGAAAAATTATGACCATCATGAACACGGAAATGTAAGCTTGCATCAAGCTTTAGCACATTCATACAATTTGGCTACTGTGCGAATTGGTATGGATGTTGGTGTGAATAATGTAATTGAAACCTTACGAAGTATGGGTGTCACACGTGATGTAGAATCATTTCCATCATTCTTGCTAGGTTCAGCACAACTTACACCGATGGATGTGACGCAAATGTATCAAACGCTCGCGGGTGATGGTTTTTTAAGTCGTTTAAAAGCGATTCGTGCCGTGGTTTCAGCGAAAGGTGAGCGCTTGCAAAGTTATCCCTTTATTGTCAAGCAAGCAATTGATCCCGCAGTAACCTATATTGTGAATACAATGCTGCAAGAAGTTATGACCGAAGGAACAGGGCATAAGGCTTACGATATTTTTCCAAAAAGTTATGGGTTAGTAGGCAAAACAGGCACAACGAATGATGCCAAAGACAGTTGGTTTGCCGGTTATTCAGGTGATTATTTATCGGTGGTTTGGGTGGGACGTGACGATAATAAGCCAATGGGATTAACAGGTGCGACAGGTGCATTACCCGTTTGGTTATCCGTTATGAAGCAAATTTCGATGCAACCTGTGAATTTAATAGCACCAGATAATATCAAAATGGCTTTATCCAATAACTGTTTAGAATCAGGCTATTACCCTTACATTACAGGTTCTGAACCATTAGCTAGAGGTTGTGAGACTACGAGTGGTGGTAATGGCTATTTTGTCCCAGATGATTCGGCAACGTTTACTAATGAAGAATTGCCAGATCATTTTTAAATTAAATCATGCAGTTCGTTAAGATAAATGGCACATTTTCAACACATTGTTTGGGGCGTTGTTTATTGTGTGGTGGCTGCATAAATCTAATCGTACAGCGGTGTTTCCCACCGCTTATTTCCACAAAATAAGGTTGTATTTTTTCAACATCCACACGCAATAATTGGTGCGGTAAATTGCTATCTAGCGTGATTTGAAAAAAACCTGTTGGCGCAATTTCTTCAGTTATCGTATGACTTTCGCGAATGAAATTTAACATTAACTTAATTGCCGAAAAAATATCCATAAACGGACGACTCCATTGAATTAGGTCTTCAAAACTCACGGCATTATCTTGCATCAACCAAAAATGAAACTCTGGTAAATCAAATGAACAGGTTCCACCTGGGATGCTGCTACGCTGTACGATACTTTGAAATAATTCGTTTTCTATCAGATGGTTGCCAACTCGTCCTGTTGTTGCATAAAGTTTCTGACTAATTTCAGATAATTGTGGCAATCGTTCTGATGTGTGAATCAGATTTGAATTCTGACCATTTTTTAACGCATTTATATATCGATCAAATTCTTTCAAAACTTCAGATTTCAAATCGTTCCGTTTGAAAATGGCAACAATATCAAGTAATACACTAATAGCAGTGCGTTTGTCGAAAACGGATGCGCCTTGTAAATGGTGGTTAAATTGTTGAAAAAGTTGTTCGAGGCGGATGAAAATGCGAATGCGTTCGTTGAGGGGGAATTCGTAACTAATAAAGGTTTTCACAGCGGTAGCGAGTCCTGATAATGACTTAAAGAAAGGTAGAAATTGTGTAGTTTTTTAACATGCTCTACAACCAAATCTTTTTTGTTTGAATTTTCGATAATATCATGTGCATGGATTTTTCTAAATTCCATTGAAACTTGTGTTTTTAATATGGCTTGAATTTGTTCTAGTGACAAATTATCACGTTGTTTCACACGCTCAATTTGAATTTTTGTATCGCAATTTACGACCAAAATTCGATTAACTAAGGATTCGGCATGCGTTTCAAATAGTAGTGGAATACTAATAATACAATAATCAGCTGAAATTTTAGTCAATTGATTTGAAATTTCTTGGAAAATGAGCGGATGCAAAATAGCTTCAAGTTGCTGTTTTGCACTGAAATCATTGAAAATATATTTTTTTAAATAGGCGCGGTTAAGCTCACCATTTTTATGTAAAACTTCTGCACCGAAAATGCTGGCAATAATTTGTAGAGTAGGTTGCCCAGGTTGAGCTAAATAATGTGAAATCTCATCTGCATCAATAATTGGAACATTCAATTCCGAGAAAAAACCTGCAACTGTTGACTTCCCACAACCTATTCCACCAGTGAGTCCGATTTTTAACATCGATTAATCGTGTTTTGTAATGTTTTAAATTAACAAAATTATTTGCGAACAATTGTTCTTGTCTCGTCGTCTTTATTTCCACCAACATCAAGGTTTAGCTCATTTTTTGGCTCATTAACTTTTGCTTCTGAAACTCTTTTTGACGTTAATGTGGTATTTGTTTGTACAAGTTGCTCGCTCATATTTTCCATTAGCCCACCCGATAGCCAACGATTTTCATTCACAAGCAACTCAAGTTCTGATTGTGTCTTAATCATGACAAGTTTTGATTTCTCAGTGGTTTTTGCAGAAAAGCTACGTGGTTTATGGCTGTAAATTTCATTATCTCCAAAAATTTGAAAATTTTTAATTGTTGCCATTACTTGTTCACCACCTTTGTTTTCAGCAGTTTCTGGACGATCTACATAAATTTTTACACTACCTTCAATCAATAAATATATGGTCTCGTCACTTTCACCTTTCTCAAAAATCATCATGTCAGCCTCGACTTCGATAATTGGCAATTTTGTCTTTACTTTTTGTCTATAAAATAACATATAAATCCTATGAAATAGCTTCTGCGGCTGCTTCTGCGAGACGTTGTCCCATCATACGCGTCATTTTACCTGCAAAAGTTGGATTACCCGCCATAAATTGTTCAAGCTCCATTCGCGATTTAATGACCGCAAGTCTTGAATTTGTAACGGCTTTTGCTGAAAAACTGCGCGCTCTTTTTTTGAACATCTCAATTTCACCAAAAAACTCATGCTTTTTAACAATACCAATCTCAACATCTTTGCTGTTACGTGTGACGTAAAGGCTAATTTCACCTTCTAACACAATATACATAGTACTATCGTATTTGTTCTCTTCAAAAATAACCGCGTTTGATTTAACTTTTATTATGGGTAACATTTGTATTTTCCTAAAATAGTAAAAAGTCAAAAAAGGTTTTGGCAGATAGTTAACATCTCTAAACGCACGCCAAAAATCTTAATTATCAGTCACCGCACCAAGCGAAGCAGAATTTACTAATTTGGCATATTTCGCCAATACACCCCGTGTGTATCGGGGGGCGGGTTGTTGCCATTTTTCAAAACGACGGGTAATTTCATTTTCGTCAACGTGCAAGGTTAACGCGTTGGTTTCCGCGTCAATGGTAATCGAATCACCATTTTTAACGACGGCTAACACGCCACCGACAAAAGCTTCGGGCGTAATGTGACCGACAACGAAACCGTGTGTGCCGCCTGAAAATCGTCCGTCAGTAACTAGCGCGACTTCTTTGCCCAAACCTTTGCCCATAATCGCAGACGTTGGCGACAACATTTCGCGCATTCCAGGACCGCCTTTTGGGCCTTCGTAACGAATTACAATCACATCACCTTTCACGATTTCACCGTTCAAAATTGCTTGCAAGGCTTGTTCTTCGGCATCAAACACTTTGGCATTACCAGTGAAAAGCAAACCTTCTTTGCCTGTAATTTTTGCAACTGAACCTTCTGATGCTAAATTTCCGTATAAAATAACTAAATGGCTGTCTTTTTTAATAGGATGTTCGAAATCACGAATTATGTCTTGACCGACTGGATAGGGTTGAACGTCGGCTAAATTTTCTGCTAACGTTTTACCCGTGACTGTTAAACAATCACCGTGCAACAAACCGCTATTAAGCAACATTTTCATGAGCGGTTGAATGCCACCAATTTCAATCAGTTCCGCCATTTGATAATGACCGCTTGGTTTCAAATCTGCCAACATTGGCACACGTTTGCCGATGCGGGTGAAATCGTCGAGCGTAATATCGACGTTTGACGCATTCGCCATCGCTAAAATATGCAACACCGCATTCGTTGAACCGCCTAACGCAATGACAACCGTAATCGCATTTTCAAACGCTTCTTTTGTCATGATGTCGCTTGGTAAAATTCCTTTTTCGAGCAAATTCAAAACTGCGGCGCCCGCGCGTACACAATCTAATTTTTTGTCTTCCGAAACGGCGGCTTGCGCTGAACTATTTGGTAAGCTCATTCCCAATGCTTCAATCGCTGAAGCCATTGTGTTAGCAGTGTACATTCCACCACATGAACCAGCACCAGGAATGGCTTTCGCTTCGATTTCGGCTAATTCGGCATCGTCAATTTTATTGTTGGCACGTGCGCCGACGGCTTCAAAAACAGACACCACGTCGAGTTTTTGGTTTTTGTGGCAACCCGGTAAAATCGTGCCGCCGTAAACAAAAATCGCGGGACGATTCAAACGGGCAATTGCCATCATGCAACCCGGCATATTTTTATCGCAACCACCGATTGCCACAACACCGTCAAAGCCTTGGCAACCAATCACGGTTTCAATCGAATCTGCAATGACTTCGCGCGACACGAGCGAGTATTTCATCCCTTCCGTACCCATTGAAATGCCGTCAGAAATGGTAATCGTGTTGAAAATAACGGCTTTACCGTTCGCGGCATTCACGCCTTTTGCGACTTCGTCAGCCAATTTGTTGATGTGCATATTGCACGGCGTAACCATGCTCCACGTTGAAGCCACACCGATTTGAGGCTTTTTAAAATCGTCGTTGGTAAAACCAACCGCGTGCAACATGGCGCGACTCGGTGCACGTTCCATGCCGTCAACGACCAAAGATGAAAATGTGCGTGTATTTTTAGTATCTGTCATAAGAATTTTTTATTTGTTTTTGAAAAAATTTAATAAGTGTCCCAACCGCTGCGACTGCGTTTCCAGCTCAATTTTGGTAAAATAAAACCAAGTAAAACGCCCACTAACGCTAAGATTCCACCGTATAAAAACCAATCTTGATTTGCGGTATCGCGCAACGCTTGATTTTCAAGTTTAACTTGTTGTAAATCACGCTCAACGGCAACATAACGTTCTTGTAATTCGTCACGTTCATTTTTAAGTTGAACCGCACTACCTGAAACACGCTTGAGTTCGTTTAATTCACGACTTAATTTATCTCGTTCGGTTGCAAGTGATTGTTCAAGTGTTGTGCCAGGTGTAATTATTTCTTTTGCGGCTTTCAACTCATTTTCTAATTTTGTGATTTTAATTTGTAACGCTGAGATATTTTTTGCTGCAATATCGTCGCGATCATGTTCGGGGGCTTCTTTTTTGACATATTTTTCTTTAATGAAACCTTCGGTTCCATCAATAGTTTTAACTTTTATCAGGCCATTGCTTGTAGGATGGTCAGCAATAATGGTTAACGGTGCGCCTGTTGGTAAAGATTTAACTTTGCCTGTGTAATTTGATGTACCCCAAAGCGTTAAATTGTAATCATCTGCGACATAAACAATGTCATTGCTTGCATTAGCAACAACACTCACAAACATTAACACTGACAAAATTATTTTTTTCATAGCCACTCGCAATTAATCATTGAGTAAAGAAATTTTTGCATTGCCACACATAAGCAACTCCAGCAACGCTTTTTGAGCGTGCAAACGATTTTCGGCTTCGTCAAAAACAACACTTTGTGCGCCATCAATTACGTCTGCACTTACCTCTTCACCACGATGTGCGGGTAAACAATGCATGAATAAGGCATTCGATTCCGCTGCCGCCATCACTTTTGAATTGACTTGATAATTTTTGAAAGCCATTTCGCGCAATTTTTGCTCTTCTTCTTGTCCCATACTTGCCCAAACATCAGTTACGACTAAATCAGCACCTGTTGCCGCATCAATTGTATTATCAAAAAAGTGAATTCGTTCACCCGCTAACGCTACAATTTCAGAATTCGGTAAATAACCTTTTGGCGCGGCGATATGCAACGTAAAATCTAACACCATTGCCGCATGAATGTAAGAGTGGCACATATTATTGCCGTCACCAATCCACGCCACTATTTTACTTCGAATATCGCCACGATGTTCAAAATAGGTTTGCATATCCGCTAATAATTGGCATGGATGCTCTTTATCGGTCAAACCATTAATCACCGGGACACGCGAATTTTCAGCAAAATGTGTCACCGTTTCATGTTCATGCGTGCGTAACATCACGCAATCCACCATGCGCGAAATGACTTTCGCGCTGTCTGCAATCGGTTCACCGCGTCCTAGTTGGGTATCGCGTGGTGACAAAAACAGCGCGTGCCCACCAAAATGCGCCATGCCTGTTTCAAAGGAAACGCGCGTGCGGGTTGATGATTTTTCAAAAATCATTCCCAAAACTTGCCCTTTCAATGGCTGATAATGGTGGTCACGATTATGTTTTAACATCGTGGCGCGTGCGATAACTTGCCGTAGTTCGTCGCTAGTTAAATCCAGCAAGCTGATAAAATGTCTAGGTTTTTTCATGGGTTTGTCTGTTCTTGAATCAACATGGATAACGTGTCTACGAGTTGGGTTATTTGGTTTTTGTCGATAATTAGCGGAGGCAATAAACGAATGACCTTATCTTGCGTCACGTTAATTAACAAACCCACGCTTAAGGCTTTGCCGACTAATTCGCTACAAGGTTTGTCTAATTCTATGCCAATCATTAAACCTAAATGACGAATATTTACAATGTGCGGATTAGAGTATAATTTTTCGTGAAACGCCGCGCAAATCATGTCGCCTTTTTCACCGGCTTGCGTTATCAAATCGCTCTCCGTTAACGTGGTTAAAACCGCTAATGCTGCGCTGCAAGCCAATGGATTTCCGCCAAACGTTGAACCGTGATTTCCAGCGGTGAATAAATTCGCCGCTTTCCCGTGCGCCAAACACGCGCCAATTGGAACCCCATTGCCCAACGCTTTCGCCAACGTGCAAACATCAGGAATAATGCTGTTATGTTGAAACGCTAAAAATTTGCCAGTACGTCCAATGCCTGATTGAATTTCGTCCAACATCATCAATATATCGTACTGATCACACAAGGCACGAATTTGATTCAAATAATTTGGCGCGGGAATGTTTACGCCGCCTTCACCTTGAATTGGTTCAACTAAAATCGCTACAATCGACGTATTATCTGCCAACGCCTTTTTAATAGCGTCAATATCGTTGTACGGCACTCGTACAAACCCTTCGACCAGTGGCTCAAAACCCTGTTGAATTTTTGTGTTGCCGGTCGCACTCAATGTCGCCAACGTCCGACCATGAAAACTTTTATCAAACACGATAATTTCCGGTGTTGAAATGCCTTTTTCGTGTCCAAATTTACGTGCCAATTTAATCGCCGCTTCATTTGCTTCTGCGCCAGAATTGCTGAAAAAAACGTTCGTCATGCCGCTCATTTTTGTGAGTTTGTCTGCGAGTTTTTCTTGGCTGGCGATATTATAAAGGTTGGACGTGTGTAGCAATTTCGCACTTTGCTGACAAATTGCTTCATGTACCACCGGATGTGTGTGCCCCAAATTGCACACCGCAATTCCCGACAACGCATCTAAATAACGCTGATTATTTTCGTCCCACAACCACGCACCTTCGCCACGTTCAAACGTAACGGCAAGACGCGTATAAGTGGGCATAATGTAACTTTTCATGACATTTTGCCTTTCAACAAAAAGAGGCGGATTATAGGTTTCAATTGATTTGCAAGCAAGTAAGATAGCGTTTTAAAGTACTTCTACTCGTTTTTAGAAAAATTCTTTTAATTTTTCATCACATAAAAAAGGCTAATTCACATTAGCCTTTTTTAATTACTCACAAACTGCGTTGAAATTATTTCAACAAATTTTCTAACAAACCATTCAATTTATGCACAAACGCCGCTGGATCGTCTAATTTTCCGCCTTCGCTCAAAATCGCTTGATCAAACAAAATCTGCGTTAAATCTGCAAAACGGCTGTCGTCTTGTTCCACTTTCAGGCGTTGAACTAGCGCGTGGTCAGGATTGATTTCAAAAATCGGTTTTTTGTTACCCAAGCCCATTCCACCCAACATTTGTCCCGCATCTTTCATCATGCGTTCCATGTGTAAACTCATGCCGTAAACGTCCGCGACCAAACACGCAGGTGATTCCGTTAAACGATGACTCAAACGCACGTCGCTTACTTTGTCGTTCAACACGGTTGTAATTTGCGCTAAAACGCTTTCAAAATCTTGCGTCGTCGCTTCGTGTGCGGCTTTGGTTTCTTCGCTTTCTTCTTCGCCTAAATCCAAATCACCTTTGGCAACGGATTGAATATGTTTGCCGTCGAATTCGTCTAAATGCGACACCAACCATTCGTCGATGCGGTCGGAAAGCAATAAAACTTCAATGCCTTTTTTGCGGAAAATTTCCAAATGCGGACTATTTTTCGCCGCTGCAAAACTTTCTGCCGTGACGTAATAAATTTTTTCTTGCCCTTCTTTCATACGGCTAACGTAATCTTCTAACGACACATTTTGTGTGTCGCTGTCGTTGTGCGTCGAAGCAAAACGGAACAATTTCGACACGCGCTCATTATTTGCGCTGTCTTCAATTGGAGCTTCTTTCAACACCGCCCCAAATTGCGTCCAGAAAGTCGCGTATTTTTCAGGCTCATCTTTCGCCAGATTTTCCAACATGCCCAACACTTTTTTGACCGCACCCGATTTAATGGTGTTGAGTTGTTTGCTTTGTTGCAGAATTTCGCGCGACACGTTCAACGGCAACGAATTGGAATCAATAATCCCACGAATAAAACGTAAATAACGCGGCATCAATTGTTCAGCGTCGTCCATGATGAAGACTTTTTTAACATACAATTTCACGCCGTGTTTTGCGTCTTTATCCCATAAATCAAAAGGCGCGCGGCTTGGAACGTACAACAATAATGTGTATTCGTTTGAGCCTTCGACTTTGCTGTGAACGTGCGTAATCGGATCTTGGAAATCGTGCGAAACGTGTTTGTAAAATTGGCTGTAATCGTCGTCAGAAATTTCTTGACGTGATTTTGTCCACAATGCCGCCGCGCTGTTAATCGTTTCTTCGACGATTTCAGGAACTGCTTTTTCGGCAGTTTCGTCTTCGTCGTCACCAAATTCAGATTGAACTTCTTTATCCATCACAATCGGCAACGAAATGTGGTCGGAGAATTTACGAACGATGGAACGCAATTTCCAACCGTCTAAAAATTCGCTTTCGCCTTCTTTCAAATGCAAAACGATTTCAGTGCCGCGTGTCGATTTTTCAACGTTTTCAATTGTGTAATCGCCTTCGCCTGCTGATTCCCAACGTGTGGCTTCGGTTGAACCGGCTTTGCGTGTGGTCAATGTGACTTTGTCGGCAACGATAAATGCCGAATAAAAACCTACGCCGAATTGTCCGATTAACTCGCTGTCTTTCGCTTGTTCGCCCGTCAATGCTTCAAAAAATTGTTTCGTGCCAGATTTTGCAATCGTGCCGATGTGTTCTTGAACTTCGGCGCGACTCATGCCGATACCGTTGTCAATAATTGAAACGGTGCGTTTGGCTTCGTCAAATTCGATGCGAATTTTTAACTCGCTGTCGCCTTCGTATAAACCGTCGTTCGATAACGCTTCAAAACGCAATTTATCCGCCGCATCCGACGCATTTGAAATCAATTCGCGCAAGAAAATTTCTTTGTTGCTGTAAAGCGAGTGAATCATCAAATGTAATAAATGTTTTACTTCAGTTTGAAAGCCTAACGTTTCTTTTTTTATCGCAGTAGTCACGGTTTTTCCTTTGTTTAATTAAAAAATGAATCGTTATTGATTTATGGGCAGGATTCTTTTTTTCAAGTCAGGTAATTTTCTATAAAAACCATGTAGGGGAATTTTTTTGACTATATTTTAAAGCAGATGATTGATTGATTGGTTATGAATGAACAGGATGTTTTTCTAATTTGCGTTGTAATGAACGGCGGTGCATATTTAACGCGCGCGCAGCAGCTGAAATGTTACCGTCATGCTGCATTAACACTTTTTGCAAATGTTCCCATTCCAATCGTTTTACTGATAAGGGCGAATCACTAATTACAGTCGAAGAATCGCCTTTATTTTTTAGCAACGCGGCAACAATTTCATCCGCATTCGCCGGCTTTGTTAAATAATGGGTTGCGCCTAATTTAATTGCTTCAACCGCTGTTGCAATACTCGCAAATCCTGTCAACATAACAATTCGCGTATTATCATCAAGTGAAATCAATTTTTTGACCAATTCCAAACCTGATTCAAATCCAATGCGTAAATCAATTATGGCGTATTCAGGCAAATTTTGTTCGGCTAACGCGATGCCTTCTGCTACATCGTAAGCGACTAGAACATCATAATTACGCTTTATTAATGCACTCTTTAAAACATTGCAAAATGTTTTGTCGTCATCAACTAGCAATAATCGCGCATTGTCTGATTCTTCATTCACTGTCATTTTTTTCCTCCTTATCTGGTAGCAGTGGTAGCGTAATAGTTACCTGCGCGCCTCCTTCGGGGCGATTTATAAACTCTAATTTTCCGCCTAATCGTTGCAGTGTAGAATAACTTAAAAACAAACCTACACCCAAACCACTTTTGCCACTAATGACAGGTTGCAGTCCTGCAAATTTAAGAAAATTTTCAGGGAAACCATGTCCAAAATCACTGATTTTAATCGTTGCAAATTCCCTGTCCCACGTGGTGTAAAAATCAATGCCTAAATCAGGATTCGTTGCTTGAGCCGCGTTATTTAAAATGTTGATCAGTGCGTGTGTTAAGGTGCGCTCTGCAATAACTTGTCTTTCGTAACCTGTATCTGCGTCAATAGAAAAACTTAATTTTGTCCTAACATTGTGTGTTCGCCATTGTGTAATTACGCTGTCCAAATAATCACTCAAAAACATAACATTTCCTGATTCAGCACGCATTTCACCTGCCGATGCGGACATCACAGATAACGCATCTTTACAGCGTGTGATTTGCTCTTCGATAATTGACATTTTTTCGTATAAATCGGGGTTATTACAATAGTTGTAATCTTGTGTTATTTCGTGTGCAATAATTGCCATCGTGCCAAGTGGCGTACCCATGTCGTGCGCTGCACTAGCGGCAAGTGTTCCGAGTGCAACTACACGTTCATTTCGCAACGCATTTTCACGCGCTTCAGCCAAACTTCGCTCACGACTTTTTAACGTTTTAGCTAACTCAGCCATGAAAAAAGCGACTAATCCAGCACTAAATACAAACCCAAACCACATTCCAAAAATGTGTAAATTAAAATAACTTTTGTCACTAATTGCGTGATCTTGTTGTAGTACTTCTAAATGTGCGTTTAAATGTGTGGTGTCCGAAAGAATAACTACCGAATCATGACTTAAATGCGGTGCAATTGAGGGCAATGGTATATTGTAAACCATTAGAATCGTGTACATCGTCGTGGTTAAAATTACCATGTACCACGCATAAATTGGCGGTAACATAATAGTGGTAATCATCAATGGCAATAAATATACCCAAATAATTGGATTGGATGCACCACCTGTCGGGTAGAGCAATGCTGTAATCGCAAAAACATCCAATACCAATTGCATGAAAATTTCTTGTTCTGTAACAGGTGTTTGATCTTCTAAACGTAGCCAAGTATATATGTTTACTGCTGTGATACTAGCAACAATCCACCACAAGGGACGCTGTGGAAAGTCGAGATACAAGGCGTAAATTGAAATAAAAATTAAAAAAGTTTCAGCAAGTAACATCAAATTCCGCAGCACAAATAGCCAGTGTAAATTTTGCCGAAAAGAGGTTTCATATTTTGAAGGAATGTAAGAAAACATAGTGACTCAGCTTAAATAGAAAGAACCAATTTACCCATCGTGTTCCCAGTTTCAATTAAGTCATGGGCATTTTTCGCTTCGGTTAAAGATAAAATATGGCTAACATGAATGTTTAATTTTTCCGTGTCGATAAAATTAGCACATTTTTTAAGCAGTGAAACATGTTTGTCACGTTCTAAATCCAAATCACGCAACATTGGTGTCAGCATCAATTCAAAACCAATTGACAAGTTTCGCATCCTCGCTTCGTTTAAATCTAAATTTGATGCATCGAGTAATGTCACAATTCGCCCAAAATGTGCCGTGCAAGCAATACTCGCTTTAAAAACATCTGCACCAACTGTATCAAAAACTAAATCTACGCCACGATTTTCAGTTAAACGATTCACCTCAGCGGCAACATCGGTTTGGTTATAAAAAATGATTTCATCTGCACCAAGTGATTTCACAAAATCCGCTTTTGCATTTGAACTGACGGTTGTAATGACTTTTGCGCCTGCAATTTTTGCAAGTTGAATCGCCACATGACCAACACCGCCAGCACCTGCGTGAATTAAAATAGTTTCACCCGATTGCAACAAGCCACGTTCAAATAATGCGCCCCACGCGGTAATTAAAGCGAGTGGTGCTGCGGCGGCAGTTTGATAATTCACATTTGGCATCAAACTCGCCCAGCGTTGGTCAATCGTTGTGAATTCGGCATAATTTCCTTGTTCACGCCCTAAACCCCCGTTGCAAAACCAGACTTTGTCGCCAATTTTAAAATCTGTGACGTCTGTACCAATTGCAACGATTTCTCCCGCACCATCACAACCTAAAACTGCCGGTAATTTTGCATTCGGATAAAACAAACCGCTTTTACGAATTTTAGCATCGACAGGATTTACACCTGCGGCATGCAAATGTACTTTAATTTCTGTTGAGGTTGCTAAAGTCGGTTCAGCAATTTCTTGCTCAATTAAAACGTTACTGCCACCAATGGCGGTCATTAAAATAGCTTTCATTTTTGTCCTTTTAATTTCGAATTATTCAATATCACGCAATAATGCCAACATATCATCAACTGACATTTTACCGCTCAATTCGCCGCCTTCAAGCAAGCTGTTTGCTAAATCGCGTTTTTGATGATGCAATGCCACAATTTTGTCTTCAATCGTATCTTTCGCGACTAAACGATAAACCGTGACGGGGCGTTTTTGTCCCATTCGATGCGCTCGGTCAGAAGCCTGATCTTCAACTGCTGGATTCCACCACGGATCCATGTGAATGACATAATCAGCGGCGGTTAAATTCAAGCCGGTGCCGCCAGCTTTCAAACTGATTAAAAACAAATCACCGTCACCTGCTTGAAACCCATTCATCGCTTGTTTGCGTTTAATGACAGACGTTGAACCGTCCAAATAATGATAAGGAATTTTCTTTTTATCGAGCAATTCCCGAATTAACGTTAAATGCCCAACAAATTGACTAAATACCAATGCCTTATGCTTATTGTCGAGAAGTTCATCGACTAATTCTTCAAATGCATCGAGTTTTGAACTACTCAACGCACTATCTTCGATCACTAAGCGTGGATTACAACACGCGCGGCGTAATTTCATGATTTCAGCTAACACTTGCAATTGCTGATTTCCGTTTTTGGTTTGTGATTCTTGCATTATTTTCAACGCATCACGGCGTAAGGCTTCATAAAATGCGCGTTCTTCACCACTTAATTCAATGTGCAACGTGACTTCGGTACGCGCTGGTAATTCGGTTAAAACGTCGTTTTTCAAGCGGCGCAAAATGAACGGACGTAATACTTTCTTCAGACGTTGCTGTGCGTTGTGGTCATGATTATTTTCAATTGGATTTGCGTAACGTTCATTAAATTTCGACAATGAACCTAGTAAACTCGGATTAATAAAATTAAACAAATTCCACAATTCACCTAAATGGTTTTCGATTGGCGTTCCTGTTGTGACCATTCTGAAATCCGCTTTCAGCGCCATTGCGGCTTTTGAACGCTTGGTCATACCGTTTTTAATTGCCTGTGCTTCGTCTGCAATCAATGTGTGCCATTGCACTTCTTTCAAACGATCACCTTCAGTTTGTAACAATCCATAACTACAAATAATTAAATCAAACGCGCCAGCATTATCAAGCATTGTTTGACGGTCACCGTTTCCGAAAATTTGTACGTTTAATGTTGGTGCAAAACGGGCGGCTTCTTCTGCCCAATTGATACAAACAGAGGTTGGTGCGAGAATCAATGTCGGGCCATTTAGGGCTCGGGATAAAATTAATGCCAACGATTGAATCGTTTTGCCTAAGCCCATGTCATCGGCTAAACATGCGCCCGCTCCCCAATGCGCTAAACGACTCATCCACACAAAACCTTCGTGTTGGTAATCACGTAATTCACCTTGCAAGGTCGAAGGGACTTTGGGTTTTAAATCAACCAATTCGTCTAATTTTTTGAGTTGATCTTTCCATGGTTTGCTGGCTTTAATTTCCATGCCATTCGTGATTTCGTCTAATGCTTGTGCCGCAAGTGAATGAAATTGCACTTTGTCATCTTTGACTTCACCGACACCGCGTAAATCATCTAAACGCTGACGCAATTCTTTGGTTAATGTGACAATTTGTCCATCTTCAAGTTGCAAAAAGCGACTCGAAGAATTTGCCAATAAGTTCATCAGACGTTGCATATCGAGCACTTGATCGTCATCGATTTGCAAATCGCCTTCGACGCTAAACCAATTTTGTTCGTGTCGAACTGAAAAGCGCGTTTGTGATAAACCGAGTTCACGGCTCAACCGAATTTTTTTACCTTTAGGCCATTCGAGTAATGCAAATTCGCCCAATTCTTGCAAATTTAACAATGTTTCCAATGCAGAATCTGCATCTTCGAGTGACCATTTAAAGGAATCGTTTGATTCAAGTAATGGGCAACTTTCAAGTAATTGCGTAACGTATTTTTTTTCTAATTTGAAATCACGGGTGGTTTGAAGTTGTTTGCCGTCAATTTCAGCCAAAACGGTCGTTCCACCTGTTGCAGGTTTATAATGTGGTCCACCATCTAAAAAGGGTTGTACGAAAATTTCAATGTGCAGTCCCTGTCCTAATGGTTGTAAATGTAAATGTAATCGATCATCGGCTGATACATTTTCGGCTTGTGTCGCGAAACCCACCATATTTGATTGCACAGTAAGTGTTGATGCAATTGCTGAAATCGAATCCATTACTTTTTGACGTGCGCTGGCAGGGATTTTTAAACCATCAACACCCAATGTTTGTGCGACTTGTCGATGTTGGTCATTAATTGTGTAAAGCAACACGCCGTTTGCTGTTTTTTGAATAGCTATTTTAGAAGTCGAAGAAATTTGTGGCTGTAAAACGAGCAGTAATTGATCACCTTCTTCTTGTACTAAAAGTTGTGGTTCTGCGATTTGAATATCAATTGGTGCGTTGTATTGAATTTGGTTTGCCCAATAAATATTTGGGTGTCCAACCATGTCAAATAAGGCTTCCTCAGGTATTTCGTAAATATCAGAACTATAGTAATAATTATGTGATTCGGAATACTTGCGAATTTTTTTACAAATCCGAATGTCTTGATCCGTTAAATAAGTGAAAGAATTTAGTTCGCTGTGTAAGCGTTTTAATGCCACATTTCGACCTTTTGACCAATTACCGTTTTTGCCTAATTTTTGTTCTTTTGGCTCTAAAATTATGATGTCATTTTCTAAACTTAACGCCCAAACCATGCGTGATTCAGATTGTAGACCATCAACGGAAGTAGTTTTAAGTACGTTCATTTGTGATAAAACTTCAAGCGCACGTTCCCATGCGGCAGTTTTTGGCATTGCATCGAGCAACCCTACAAACGGCAAATCGGCATATTTTAAAGCGAGTTTGTCACAGGCTTTGTGGCTGTAATTTAAGCGTTTTAATAATGCTGTTCCCATTGCCACATACCAAACGTTGTTTAATTGGTCTGCAATTTGGCAATAATTGGCAAGTGGTGCGAGAAAAATAATTCGTGGTGCTTCATGTTTTAAACTGTCCGTCTCGTCAAGCCAATAACGAAGTAACAGTTGAACTAAATTAGCATACGACAACTTCGTTGCAGTTGGGCTCGCGAGTGACGACACATTGAATTTCTTTTTGCCTTGATAAATTTCAAGCGCGTCATGTAACAAAATCAGTACGCCATCTTGTTCATGTGTTTTTTTCAAACAAGTCGTCAAATAGACATCCATCAATTGTAAATTCGCTAATGTTCGAGTCCGAAACAACATCAATCCATAAAAAAAGTCATAGAAACCACCAAATGTTGCAGTTTTTTTATTATTCTTTCGAATCAACTTTAACGCTTCGGTGAATAATTCCAGCGCGTAATCGTAACGATTTTGCAAAATGGCCAGCATCGCTAAGAGCTGTAAACCGTTTGCTGAATAATCATTTTCTAACCAGTTTTGAGCATCTTTGTGATTGCCACGAAATAAACGTTGCTCAATAACTAAATGTGTAATTTCTACATTGCTATTTTTTACGTCCCCAAACGATTCTTCAAGTAATTCAATAATTTTATATTTACTACAAATTGACATTGAATCACATGAAAATAAATCACTCCAAATAGTATATTTTAGAACGAAAAAACGGACCTCTTGTGACAGCGACATAAACCAATCTTTATCGAATTTCTCGAAAAATAATTCACTCATCGCGCTGGCAAAATAATCGAATGAATTGTTGTAAAGCATTACTAAATTTGCTTCAAAGCCTGTTTCATTGCCTTGATATAAAAATAAACGAAGTTTTTTAATTTGATTAAAATAAATTTGTTTATTTGTTCCGTAACTTGGCTCACGTTCCATGATAATTAGCTGTGCTAACTTGTTAAACCATGGTTTTGTTAATGCTGATTTAATCAAACCATCACAAATATCTCGATGACAATGCCAACCTTCGTTAGTTGCAATCAGGAAGCCCATTTTCTGAAAACGCTCTCTAAAATCACGATTAATAGTATTTTGTATACTTAAATCAAAGCCTGTATTTTTAATTAAATTCGTTAAATTCATTTGCCCAATCGGTGAATAAGTCACCGATAAAATTAACAATATATTTTGTTCATTTTGAGGTAATACATCAAAAATATCAGCGAAACGTTTTTGTATAAGAGTCATTTTAATTAATTTCTTTAGGGAGAATTATGGAGTTTTTAATCGTATCTGGCTTTAGATGTTCATTTGCCACTGTTGTTGATAATTCTGGTAAGCGTAACTTTTGAGTAATTTCACTTCTCCCTCCTTAGGTTGGAAGTAGAAATTCGGGAGATTATGACCATTAAAACGATTCGCTTTAATTAGCGTGTATGCGCCAACATTACTAAACGTAATTTTGTCACCCAATTGTAATGGGTGCTTAAAGCGATATTCACCAAAAATATCACCGGCTAAACATGTTCCACCCGCTAAAATAAAACTGTGATCACCTTTTATATCCTGCTCCAAAATGTCAGGCGAACGCTGATATTCAAATACTTCTGGATTATGATTAATCGATGTATCCAATATTGCGACAGTTTTGCCATCACTTTCAAAAATATCAATGACACTTGCCGCCATTTTTGCAGCATTTCCAATAATGCCATTGCCAATTTCGATATAAATCTCAACGTTTAATTCACGACGTAATTGAATCACTAAATCAATAAACGGTTGGCAATCTGAAATGCTGTGAAACAAATAACCACCACCAAAATTCAGCCAATGTAATTTTTCTAATCGTGTACCAAAATAATCACGTAGTTTTTCAATCGTTTGAATTAAGGGTGTGAAATCTGTTGCTGAAAAAACCGTGTGAAAATGCAAGCCGCTAATTTGTTCAGATTCCAAGCAATTCGATTTCCACAGCATATCAATATCGATGCCTAATTTTGAATGTCGCCGACACGGATTAAAACGGTCATCTTTTAAAAAAGGCAATTTTGGATTTACACGTAAACCCATTGAAGTTTGTGTTTGAACAATCGGCGAATAACGTTCGTGATGCGTGAGTGAATTAAAATTGATGTGTGAGCATAGTGTTGTTAATTCGTATAATTCCTCGGTTATCAACGCAGGGGTAGTTAAATGAATTTCACCATTATCACCTAAAATTTCTTGTGCAAGTTGTGCTTCAAATAATGAACTTACTGCAAAACCATTAACAAACGGCTTCGCAATTTCCAATACGCGTGAGCAGGGAAGGGCTTTCATTGCGTAAAGAACTTTGCAACCAGATTGATCTCGGATTTCAGCGAGTTGCATTAAATTAGAAATCAATTGTGCTTCGTCGATAATAAACGCAGGCGTTTTAATGTTCATATTTCACCCAATAAAAAATAACAACGAAACTGTATTCAACCCCAACATTGTAAAGAATGAATTTACAATCCAAATTGCGGTCAAACGTTTCTGGGTATTTGAAATATAATCTTCTAAAACGACTTGTAATCCAATCGCTGCGTGATAAAAAACGACTAAAAACCACGCGATTAACGCGATTTTATTTAACGGTGTAGCAATCCAATCGGTTATTTCAAAATAATTTGCGTTAAGTACAAGTTTTAAAAATGCTAAGAGCCAATAGGATAAAGGTAGCAGTAAAATCGCTGTCAAACGCTGGATTGCCCAATGTCGTGTCGAATTCATAACAGCACCAATAGAGTTAAAATCGTTAATGAAAATGACGCAAAGAGTTCCCATTGTGCATAGCGGGTAAGCGTTTCACGAGAAAAACTTTTTCCAATATCCCAAAATAAATGCCGCACACCGTGACATAAATGAAACATTAGCGCGTAAATAAAACCACCTAACATAATTTTCATCGGCACGCTGTGCAACATGTTTTGCATTTCTAAATACGACAGCATTCCGTTTTTAATTTGTATTAATATCACCACCAAACCGATTAAAGCGATGATTAAAAATACACCAGTCAGCCGATGGCTAATCGAAATAATACCTGTAATGGGTAATTTGTAAATTTGTAAATGTGGTGATATTGGTCTATTGTGCGACATCAACTTTTCCTTTAAAACCTTTGAATAACGTGATTGTAACATGAAAAAAGACTTAAAAATTCTAAGCTCTGAAACGCTGTATGATGGTTTTTTTCGCATGAAAAAATACCATTTACAACACACATTATTTGCGGGAGGCTGGAGTGGTCAAATAAATCGTGAATTATTTGTTCGTAATAACTGCGTCGCGGTAATTTTGTATGACCAAAAACGCGATGAAGTCGTGTTAATTGAGCAATTTCGAGTTGGTGCAGCCGTTAATCCGATTAATACACCGTGGTTAATTGAAATTGTCGCTGGAATTATGGAAAGTGGTGAAGCGTTAGAAGAAGTGGCGCGACGTGAATCAATTGAAGAAGCGGGCTGTGAGATTTTAGAGCTAATTAAAATTAACACATTTTATTTATCGCCAGGCGGTTCTTCCGAACAAATTACACTTTTTTGCGGTTTTGTGAACAGTGAAAAAGTCGGTGGGATTCATGGGGTTCCTGAAGAAAATGAAGATATTTTTGTTCGTGCGGTGCCTTTTTCAGACGCTTATGAAATGGTAATGAATAATCAAATTGACTCGGCAATTCCAATAATCGCGTTGCAGTGGCTGGCTTTACAAAGATTGTCAAAGTCTTAGCTGTCAATTTTCATCAAGATTATGCGTTATACTGTGCGACAACTTTATTTTTAGGATAAAAAACACTATGAGACCAAGTGGGCGCGATGCCGCACAATTACGAGAAATTAAGCTGACTTGCGGCTATACCAAACATGCTGAAGGTTCAGTTTTAATCGAATTTGGTGATACAAAAGTTCTGTGCAATGCAAGTGTCGATAAAAGCGTACCACGTTTTTTAAAAGGAAAAGGTGAGGGTTGGGTGACAGCAGAATATGGAATGCTGCCACGCTCAACGCATACTCGTTCAGATCGTGAAGCGGCACGTGGAAAACAAACAGGTCGAACTCAAGAAATTCAACGGTTAATTGGTCGATCATTACGTGCGGTAATGGATTTGAAAGCCTTAGGTGAACAAACAATTACAATTGATTGTGATGTTTTACAAGCAGACGGCGGTACACGAACAGCCGCAATTACGGGCGGTTACATTGCATTATCCTTAGCGATTCAAACGATGTTAGCTCGGAAACAAATCAAATTTAATCCGATTCATGGACAAATCGCGGCAGTTTCTGTGGGGATTTTCAATGGGGAGCCTGTTTTAGATTTGGATTATGCTGAAGACAGTAATGCTGAAACTGACATGAATGTCGTGATGAATGACGCGGGTGGATTTATTGAAATTCAAGGTACAGCAGAAGGTCATGCGTTTCGTAAAGATGAACTCGATGTGTTATTAGCACTAGCAAACTCTGGCATTCAAACATTATTAGCAAAACAATTAGAAGTCTTAGAATCGGTAAAATAAAAACAGTTTTAAACCAAAAGAGGATTTACAAATGTTATACAACCAAGATTTATTAAATGAATTAAATGTGTTGGCACGTTATCACTTAGAAAGCCTTCAAGAAGGCATAAAAGTACATAAAGATGCAGCACCAGAAGTTGTTTCTGCTACGGCACGATTATTTCACAAAGGCTTAGTTGATCATGAAGATGGCGGATATTTGACACATTTAGGTGTGGAAGTCGCTGAAAAAGTACAATCTATTTTAACGATTCTTTGCACTGAAAATAATTAATGATTGATTTGTCGGGTTTCAAATATTGAAACCCGACAATATAATGATATAAATTACTCGTTTGAACCAGAACCTACCCACGCCTCATTCAAATTGTGCGATTTTTTGATTTGTTCAGCATACGCACTTGCATCCGATTTAGTTTTAAATCCAGTCACTTTTAATCTATAGCGCGTTGCGTTATCGCCGATGTTAACAGGCACAACTTCAACTGGAATACCGTTTTGCTTGAATTCAGCTGCTTTACTTTGTGCAAACCATTCTTGTTGATAAGAAACTACATTTACAGAATATTTGCCAACTGGAACCGCTTTTTGAGATTCGATTGGTGCTTTACTCTTTGTTACTTCACCCTGATTTTTTTCACCACTGTAAGCCATTCCGCGTGTCATTCTCCCTGTATAAACGGGTTGTACGGCTGATGCGGCTTTTGCAACAGCATCCGCTTTGGCAATTGTTTGACTCAGTAATTCAGCTTCGGCTTTAGTGGCTTCGGGTGTTTTTTCAACTTTGGTTACTTCAGGCGTTTTTTCGACCTTGGTTACTTCCATTGGTTTTTTAGCGATTTCTTTTAATTTCGGTGATTCATCACTTTTTTCCTCTACGATATTCTCGGGTACGATATGTTCTGGCGCTATATTAATAGGTGGAATAGTGTTTGAATCCATAGCTACTTTAGGTGCGCTAATGACAGGCGATGTTTGAACAGTTTTATGTTTCAATGAAGCAATGAGTGAGTTTACTTTTCCTGCATTCTTGGTAGTTACATTTTTATCCTGTTCAATTGGTGCAATCACTACTTCAGGAGGTGGCACAACAACTTGCGCGGCAGCTACTTTTTCAACTTTTTGATTTAATTGTTCAACAGATGCTTTTAAATTTTCAATTTCTTTTTCAGGGTTTTTAGCAAAAAATCCGTCTACTTTTTCTTCTAATGCTGTGACAGATTGCGCTAATTCTTCAGATTTACTTTTCCCATCGTAAGAAAGCCAGCCTACCCCAGCACTTCCAAGTAAACCAATAACGCCAAGGCTCAATGCAATATAGCTAAAAATAGCCGTTTTCTTTCTTTTGCTTTCAGCATCGGCAAATTGTGTTTTGTTTTCACCTTGGATGATATCTTGATCTGCACGTAATTGTGCAATCGCTTGATCCTGTGCTTCGGTGTCAGGAGCTTCTATTTTGTTAGCAGGTTCTTTAGAAGCATTAAAATCACTTTTAAGAACATTGTCAGTGCTGCTATCTTCATCTGCGCCAGTAGCTTCTTCTCCTAAATCTTCCATCTGCGACATCCAATCGTCATCACCTGCAACTTCTTTAATATTGGTTGTTTCTTCGTCTAAATCTTCCATCTGTTTCATCCAATCGTCATCGTTTGTAACTTCTTCTGTATCAGGGGTTTCCACGGCAGTAAGCTCAGTGGTTTCTTCGTCTAAATCTTCCATCTGTTTCATCCAATCGTCATCGCTTGCAACTTCTTCTGTATCAGTGGTTTCCACGGCAGCAAGCTTAGTAGTTTCTTTATCTAAATCTTCCAGTTGTTTCATCCAATCGTCATCAGATTCTGTGACAGTAATTGCACTTTCTTTTTCAGCACTATCCTCGTCAAGTAAATCAAAGCCAGCAATTGTATCGTTAATATTTTCTGTTAAATTATCAGATTCATCATCAATAGATATTTCTACAAGTGGTGCAGATATTTCTACAAGTGGTGCGAGGCTATCGGAAATTTCAACTTCAGTATCTTCATCGTCAATTTTTAAAATATCTTCAAATCGAACGGTATCGACTAAATCATCTAATGCTATTTCTGATTCAACGATTAATTCAGCATCGGAATCCAATTTATTCTCTTCAATTTCAGATTCTGCAACAACTTCTAAATCTTCTCCAGCGACACCAAAATTTAACAATTCATCAACAGCGGCCATCAGTGACTCTTCATTTATTTCTGGCGTTTCGGTTTCAGTCACAAATTTATCACTAGTGGTTTCGCCTAAAGCAGAGTCAGGATTATCCTCCGCACCGTCTAATAAATGATCTAATTCAATGTCTTCTTCTGGTGTTACTAATGAATTCATTGCAGCGGCCAGTTGATTTTCCAACAATGTCATTGCGTCAGATTTAATAGGTGTGAAGTTATCTAAAATTTCCAATTCTTCAATTTCTTCAATTTCTTCAATTTCTTCAATTTCTTCAATTACGTCTTCTTCAATCGACAAATCTCCCAAAAAAAACTCATCGTCAAATTCAGGTATTTCGATAGGTAATTCAGCATCAATTTCTTTTTTTGCATCTGCAAGAAGTTGATCTAACGCATCACCTGTAGGTGGTTCGCCGCCTTGTGGTAATGTTGATTTGGCTTGATCAAGGCGTGCTTCTAAATCCAAATCTAAATTGTCGCGTGTCGCTTTTGCTGGTTTTTTGGATGAATTTGTCATGATTTCACTAAAAGATAAGGGAAGAAAAATGCCGTCTAATTAAAAAGATGTTACGTTCTCATCGGCGTGATTTGTTATGCTAATGCCCGTTAATATGAACAGGCGTTTATTTTCGTTCATTTAATGCTAAATTCCTAAAAACTCTCAGAGAAAGTGCCGTGATGCAATTTGTAATTACCATTTTAAGCGACAATCCGTTCGATACTATTTCAGAAATTATACTTTCAACGGCAGCTTGCGGCTGTCGTATTGCCGACATTAAATCATCACGTTTTGGCGATTTGAACTGCGCTTATTTATTGGTTGAAGGTAATTGGAATGAACTTGCTAAATATGAAAGCACGTTACATGCCATTGAAAAAAAATTACATGTTAAAATTCACAGTCATCGTATCGAAAAAAAGCGTGAATTACAAAATTCAATGCCTTATACCGTTGAAATTGTTGGCTTAGAAAATACTGATATTTTACACAAAGTTATTTCATTTTTAGGTGAACGCGACGTTGATATTGAAGAAATAAACGGCCGGCATTATTCATCACCTTATTTGGATACACAATTATTTTCAGCACGCTTAGTTATTTCAATTCCACAAAGTGTTTCATTATTTATGCTTCGTGATGAATTGATGTACACCTGCGATCAAATCAATGCTGATATTATTTTTGAACCTTTTCGGAATCAATAATCATGAAAAATTTAACTTTAGGGGAAATCGTACCAGACTTTATAGCGACGATTACACATAATAAAACGATTAAATTAAATGATTTTTCGGGTAAAAACGTGGTGCTGTATTTTTACCCCAAAGATAATACGCCGGGTTGTACGTTGGAATCAGACGATTTTAGGGATAATTACAAAAAATTTGAAACGTTACATACCGTAATTTTTGGAGTATCGCGTGACAGTGTGAAATCTCATGATAACTTTAAATGTAAGCAAGCCTTACCCTTTGATTTGATTTCTGATTCCGAGGAAAGGCTTTGTCAATTATTTGACGTACTAAAATCTAAAAATATGTACGGTAAACAGGTTATTGGAATTGAGCGCAGTACATTTTTAATAAATGCCGAAGGCGTGTTAATTCATGAATGGCGCAAAGTGAAAGTTGATGGGCATTGTCTGGACGTGCTGGAAACAATCGGCGCAATTTAAACTTGCGCCAATAGTTCAAATTTTATGTGTGTCGATTTTGATACCTGCTTGCTGATAAGTTCTATAACGTTCACGCGCCGTGACTTTTGTCGTCTCACTATTATCTAAAATTTCCAATACACGTATCGATTGCTGCCAAGCTTGTGGGAGTTGTGATGACAAATTGAAAACGACATTTTGCCACTCAGTTGGTGTGCTATCAGTGCCAATTAGCACTTGCGATGTGATCTCAGGTGCCGTTCCAGTAAAAAGTTGATGCGGGACAAAACTTCCCGCTCGAAACGTCCACAACATGTCGTCTAAGTCTTGACACTGTTCGAGATTATCAAGTAAAACGTAACAAAATTTTCCTGTGCTATAGGCTTTTTCTATTAACTTACAGGCAAACAAATAACGGTCATAAAGTGACTCACTATTTAAAATGTAAAATGTGACTTCAGGCATGAACACGGTTTAATAAATATTGCATCAATAATGGC